>JAICLG010000299.1 GCA_025927515.1 Hyphomicrobium sp. | reverse complement strand
CGTCGAGAACGATCGGCAGATCGGCTTCTGAAACGCGTCCGCTGGCACCTGTCAGACGCCGCGCTTCGACGACCGCTTGCGGATAGACGTCGGCGCTCGATATGTACCGCACTTTCGCGGACGCGGGCAGATCGGTTTCCTGCGCACGGGTCAATTCATAGAGCGCATCTTCCGGCTGCTCTTCGACGAGGCCGTCCGTCGTCAGCGTTATCTGCGGGCTAGCACGACCGCGATGACGAAAGACGATTTTTCCGCTGCTTTCGATACTGTCGAAGAAATATGCGAGTTCGAGCGGCTGCAGGGCGTCGCGGGCCGACATCGTATCGTCGATCACGTAGCCGGGCACGGTTCCGGTGAGACCCGAGGAGTCGAAATCAGAGAATCCTTGATCGATGAGAATCTGGGCGACGAGTTGATCGAGCGAAGCACCGCCGAGCCGTCCGTTGATCCAATGCCCGAGCGACCAGTTCTCGCCATCGCTCCAATAGGTCGTCGCATAGGGAAAAGCCGGGTACGGGCGCGCATCCCAGCAATAGACGTGCATGTGGCTGAGATCGACCATACGCGCGCCGGTGACGGTCGAGACCGGATTGAGGCCATCGACATAACCGCTCTTCGTCCAGTCGAAAGCATCGCGGAGGACTTGCAGGAAGCGCGCCTGCATGAAGTCGTCGCGCATGCCGCGCGAATAATAGGGCAACGTCGATTCCGAACTTTTCGGATCGACGAAAACGTTCGGCTGGTTGGCGCCTTTATCGACGGCGGGACAACCCATCTCCATGAACCAGAAGGGCTTCGATCGTGGCACCCACGCGGTTGCGGATGCGCTTTCCGTGCCCCCGGGCCGGTTGTAATGGGGATTGCTCCACCAGGAGAGGATGTCCTTGTAGCGAAACACCCACGGCTTGCCGGCGCCATCGGTGATCGGCGTACGGACTTGCGCATCGCGATCGGCGGCAGACGCATAATACCAATCGTAGCCCTCCCCACCCTGCACGTTCGATTTGAGGTAATCCGCATCATAGATCGACGTCGCGCGCGCGATGGCATCGAGATGGTCGCGTCCGTCGCGCCAATCGGCGAGCGGCCAATAGACGTCAAGGCCAATGGCATCGATGTTTTCCGATGACCACAGCGGATCGAGATTGAAATAGACATCGCCCGATCCATCAGCAGGCTGATGGCCGAAGTATTCCGACCAGTCGGCGGCGTAGAGCACCTTGGTTGAAGCGCCGAGGATCGCTTTCACGTCGGCGGCAAGCGCGATCAGTGCTGTGACGAACGGATAAGCGTTCGCGCTCGAACGGATTTGCGTCAGGCCGCGCAATTCAGTGCCGATGACGAAGGCTTCGACTCCGCCTGCGGCTTTCGCGAGATAAGCGTGGTGCAGCACCATGCGCCGGTAGGACCATTCGTTTGGCCCTGAATAGTGGACTGTATCGCCGGAAAGCGAGAAGTCTGCCGCTGTCGCGCTACCGACGAACGCTGCAACCTGGCTCGCGGCAGCCGTTGTTTTGTCCGGTGTTCCCGATTGGCCCGGCGCGGGATCGCACGTGATGCGTCCACGCCAAGGATAAGCAGGCTGGGTGGTGCCGCCGTAAGGATTAGCGAGGCTGTTGCCTTCCGCGATGTCCATCAAGATGAATGGCGTCAGCGTAACATTCAACCCGCGCGCTTTCAGATCACGGATGCTGGCAATCACGGTCTGGTCGGACGGCGTGCCGCCGTAAGCTGCGTTGCCATCGCGCGCACTGATCAAATGCGCGCTATCGCGGCCCTGACCCGCCACCGACCATTGCAAGGGCGCCGTCGATTTGTGGCGCGTCTCGACGCCGGGTTTTATCTCGCAGTTGCCCGCGCGCAGATCGGTACCGAACCAGCTGACGATCAGCGATACCGACTTTGCATTCGGAAGAGACGCTTCGAGCTGATCGACGGCAACTTGCCAATCCGTCGGACCGATCAACTGATGGACGTTTTCGGATTGCGAGACGCCATCGTCGAACGTCTGATGCACGGGCTCGGTCGCGTAAACGAATTCGCCGGAGCCCGGAATCATCACGACGCCGCGCACATCATTGTCGGAATTCGATATGCTGCGGAAAACTTCGAACGACAGCTGCGGCACGCGATTGCCGTAGTCGGCAAGCGGGAAGCGCTCGAACACGATGTAGGCGACGCCGCGATACGCGGGTGCATTGTCCGCCCCTTCGCGCGCCGCGATCAGGCTATCGACGGCCTGCGTCTCGCTGCCGGTATGCAACCGGAAGGTCGTGCGCGACAGATCGAGTTCCTGTTCGTCGGCCCAGATGCGGCCGATGCGCGTCACCAGGCCCTCGCCGAGCGCGACGGCGAAATTTGCGTAATAGCGATATTGCGTCAGGGTCGTGTCGCCGCCCGAGCCGCCCTTGCCGCCTCCCGTCGATTCTGTCGTTGTGACGATGTCTTCTTCGAGATCGGTTGCCCAGATGATCTGACCGCCGACGCGTGCGCGTCCGTAAATGCGCGGCAACGGCGAACCTTCGGTCGACGCCGTGACACGCAGATCGCTGAGGCGCGGGCCTTCGACGGCGCGGCTCTGTCCCGAGGCGCCAAACAGCGCCGCATCGACATAAGCGCCTGCGAAAGCGCCGACCTGCGATCCGATCGTCGCGCCGGAAAGCGCGACGCCGAGGAAACCGACTCCGGCCGGGAGCACGCTGCTGCCGACGGCAGCGCCCACCGCCGCTAATGCAAGCGTCGCCATGCGTGTGCTTTCTTTCAGGGATTAAAGTTCTGGGGATTGGTCGCGCTGCCTGCGCTTACTCCTTGCCCCGAGGAATTGAGATGTGACCCACTTCTCACCCTCTCGCGACGGGGAGGGGTCGTGGGTGAGGTGAAGAGCGAGGCGATGTGGAGTACGTCTCATCATCGAATGTGTACGACGCACACGTGCCCATTTCGGAAGATCAGATTATTACCCCCACCCCTAGCCCCTCCCCGCAAGGGGGAGGGGAACGGGTGAGCCATTGGTTACGACAACGCCAAGAAAGCGGAAGGCTCCGGCGATGCGGCGGCGCCACCAGTTCGATAGCGCCACTTCGGAAACCGGCGCGCCTTCCATGGCGTGGATCATCGTGGTGGCGGTCGCGATAATCGCCGCGTGTTTGGCGGCAGCGCCGGGGCGCAGGCGAAAGACGACAACGTCGCCCGCTTCGATTTCCAGCGCCGGGATGCTTTCACAATGCCGTGCCGCAGCTTCGAGCATCGTCTCACGACCGCTCGTTTCGGCCCAGTCGCGCGTATACGCCGGCGGCATCTCGGCATCCGATCCGTAGAGATCGCGCCAGACACCGCGGACGAGCCCCAGGCAATCGGTGCCGATGCCGCGGCGACTCGCCTGATGATGATAAGGCGTGCCGATCCAAGCCCTCGCCGCATCAACGATGGCTTCGCGCGTCATGGGCGTCTGCATCATCAGCTCTTGCGTCCGACCTGCGTCAGGAATTGATTGCCGGGCATCGAGGAAAAGCCGCGAAAGTTGACGACGTTTGCGAAGCGCGCCTTGCAGGTTTCGACGCGCTTGTCGCATCCGGCGGTGACGGCAAATGTATCGCCCGCGGCAGGCGGACCTTCGGCCTCCGCCCAGAGTTCGATCGTCACGGCGCTCGCG
>JAICLG010000111.1 GCA_025927515.1 Hyphomicrobium sp. | reverse complement strand
TCGATTACGGTTTTGAGCTGCAGGCCTAGCCGCGTGACATCGACGGCATTGGCCTTCGAGCAAAGGGTATTTGCCTCACGGTTGAACTCCTGCGCCAGAAAATCGAGCTTGCGCCCCACAGCGCCGCGCTCGTTCAATATGTCCCGCGCCGATGCGACATGGGCCGAGAGGCGCTGAAGCTCTTCTTCGACGTCGGCACGGGTCGCGATCAAAACGGCCTCCTGATACAGGCGATCATCGTCGAGCGTGCTGGTGGCATCGATGAGCCTCCCAACGGCATCCTTGATGCGTGCTTTGATCGCATCCGGCGTGCGCGATCGGGAAGCCCTGACGCTCTCTGCCAACTGATCGATCTGAGATATCTGCTCGATGATGATGATTTCGAGACGCGCACCTTCGGAGCGGCGTGCTTCGCCGAGCCTGTGGAGTGCGACTTCGAGCGTTTCCGTCATGGCGCGCTCGCGCGCCGCGCGGGCGTCGGCGTCTTCCTGCGCCTGATCGGCGGCTTCGAGAACGCCCTTGATCATCAGGAATTGCGCCGCGTCCGGCTGTGATGCTCCGCTCAATGCGGAAACGCGTTCGGCCGCCTTGATGACGTCAGCGAGAACTTGCTCGTTCAAGCGGATGGCGCCGTTCGTCTGTTGCTTTTCGATCGAGAGCGACAACGAGACGTTCCCGCGTGCCAGGCGTTTGGCGACAGCCTCGCGTGCGGGAATTTCGAGCGCCTCGTAGCCGGGCGGCATGCGCAGGCGGACATCGAGTCCTCGGCCGTTGACGCTGCGGGCCTCCCACGTCCAGCTCAGGCCGTTGGCCGAAGCGTCGGCACGCGCAAAGCCAGTCATGCTGGAAATTGTCATCTGGGGCGGTCTCGGCTGGACGTCTATGCGGCGCGCAACTTAACGGGTCGAACCGAATCCGCCAACCCGAGGACGAAGCCGGGGTCCTTTCTTCGTTACTGGCGTTTGGGCTTACGAACCGGTAGCGGAATGTCGGCCGTGTCCGTCGCGTTAGCCGATGATGACTCGGCCGAGCCGCCGCCGGCCGATGCGCCGTTGCCGCTGGCCGCTTCTGGATCGGCTTTACCTGCTTTCGTCACGCGTTCGGACTGGGCCGTCTTTCCTTTGTGGGAGTCGTCCTTTTCCTGCGGAATCTGCGCCCGATCATCTTTCCCGGCGTCGGCCGCGGCGTTGCTCTGCTTGGCTTTCTCCTTCTCGACGGCGCGCCATTTCTGCACCGCGGAATTGTGTTCTTTGAGCGTTTCAGAGAACGCGTGTCCGCCGCTGCCGTCGGCGACGAAATAGAGGTCTGCCGTTTTCGCGGGATGCAAGGCGGCCAGTATCGCCGATTTACCTGGGTTGCATATCGGCCCAGGCGGCAGGCCGCTGATCTGATAGGTGTTGTAGGGCGACTTCGTTTCGATATCCGCTTTGGTGATGCTGCGACCTAGGGCACCTTGGCCCCCGACGATGCCGTAGATGATCGTCGGATCAGACTGCAGCCGCATTCCCTTCCGGAGCCGGTTATAGAAAACAGCCGCCACACGATCGCGCTCGTCGGGACGGCCGGTTTCCTTCTCGACGATCGATGCGAACGTGATCAGTTCTTCCGGCGATTTGATCGGCAGATCAGGATCGCGGCCATCCCATAGCGTGCTGATCGTTTTCTGCATCTCCGCGTGCATGCGATCGAGGATCTCCTGCCGCGAAGCACCCTTGGAAAAATAATAGGTATTGGGGAGCAGCGTCCCTTCCGGGGGAACGTTGGTGATTTCGCCGCTGAGGCTCGGCTCGGCTTTCAGTCGCTCGACGATCTGCTCGCTGGTCAGGCCCTCGGGCAAAGTTGTTTTGTAAAGGATCGATTTTCCCTCGGAGAGCTTATCGATGACGTCACGCATCGAAGCGTGTTCCTTGATCTCGTATTCGCCAGCCTTGAGTTCACCGTTGTTCTTATGGCTGAGGAGGCTCAACAGCAGGTGGCCCCCGACAAACGTCCAGCGGTTGTCAATGACGCCTTCCCTCTCCAGCCTTTCGGCAATCGCGATGCGGCCTTCACCCTTCGGAATGACGACGGTGCGCGTTGTGGCGAGAGGGCCGGGATTTTCGAATTGGTTGTAAATGACGAATGTCGCGCTGCCGATGACCAGCATAAAGACAAGGGCGACGGTCAGGATGCCACTGATGACCCGGACAATGCTGGAAACGGTGCGCGACGGCTCACGCGCATCAAGGCCGCGCGGCCGGCTCGGAGCACGGCCAGGCTCAAGTCGCTCGGCTGGGCTCCGGGCGCCAGCGGTACGGACAGTCTTGCTCCCGTCCGGGCGTCGTCTCTGCTGACTCATGATACTGCGAGTATTGTCCCTTGAAGAAGCAGCTAGCGAGTGACCGAGACTAGCTCAACCACACTACTTCATCAGCCCCCACCCCGGCGGGGACGCTCAACGTAAATTGTGGCGAAACAGCGGAGTTGGACGAGTCTCAGGCCACGCGGCGCAGGACAAGCGCGGCGTTGGTCCCGCCAAAGCCGAAGGAATTCGACAGCGCGATATTGATGTCACGCTTCTTCGGCATGTGCGGAACGAGATCGATGGCCGTCTCGACGGATGGGGTGTCGAGATTGAGCGTCGGCGGCGCAATGTTATCGCGGATCGCGAGCGTCGAGAAAATGGCTTCGACCGCACCAGCGGCGCCGAGCAAGTGGCCAACCGCTGACTTCGTCGACGACATGGCGAGCTTGCCTGCAGTGTTGCCGAACAAACGCTCGACGGCCTTGAGCTCAATTTCATCGCCCATCGGCGTCGACGTGCCGTGCGCGTTGATATAGTCAATCTCGCTCGGCGCGACGCCCGAGCGCGTCAGGGCCATCTTCATGCAGCGGTAAGCGCCGTCACCGTCTTCGGCCGGTGCGGTGATGTGGAAGGCGTCGGCGGACATGCCGTAGCCGATCACCTCGGCGTAGATCTTGGCTCCGCGAGCTTTCGCATGCTCATAGCTTTCGAGAACGACGACGCCCGCACCCTCGCCCATCACGAAGCCGTCGCGATCCTTGTCGTAGGGACGAGACGCCTTCTGCGGCGCATCGTTGAAGCCCGTCGAGAGCGCCCGACAGGCAGCGAAGCCCGCCATCGAAATTCTGCAAATCGGACTTTCCGTCCCGCCGGCGACCATCACATCGGCATCGTCGAGCGCGATGATGCGCGCCGCGTCGCCGATCGCGTGCGTGCCAGTGGCGCAAGCGGTGACGACGGCATTGTTGGGTCCGCGCAGCTTGTGCTTGATCGAGACATAGCCGCCCGCGAGATTGATCAGCCGCCCTGGAATGAAGAACGGCGAAACGCGGCGCGGACCTTTCTCCTTGAGCAGGAGCGAGGTGTCGGCGATGCCTGAAAGTCCACCGATGCCGGAGCCGATGAGAACACCGGCCCGCTCTTGCGCTTCCGCGGTGTTGAACTTCAGGCCCGAGTCCGCGACGGCCTGATCGGCTGCAGCGACCGCATAGATGATGAAGTCGTCGACCTTGCGCTGCTCTTTCGGCTCCATCCAATCATCGGGATTGAATTTACCTTCTGCCGTCGGGCCGCGCGGAACAAAATTGGCGATCTGGCAGGAGATGTCGGAAACTTCGAATTCCTCGACACGCCGCGCTCCGCTCTGTCCGGCGAGCAGGTTCGTCCAGGCGGCCTCCACACCGCAGCCAACGGGAGAGACGATACCCATTCCTGTAATGACGACTCGGCGCATAGGGTCTTCTTGTTTGGCTGTTGTCACTGAATGCAATCGTGCGTGGGGGCGCATGAAGGGGGCCGGTTATCCCAGCCCCCTTCTGATTCGATCCGATCGGCGCGGTTTGGATGCGCCCAGAATTGCGGATGAACGAGGGCCCTTAGGCCGCGCTAGCGTTCTTCTCGAGGAATTTCACGGCATCGCCGACAGTGAGAATGTGCTCGGCGGCATCGTCGGGAATCTCGCAGCCGAATTCTTCTTCGAAGGCCATCACGAGTTCAACTGTATCCAAGCTATCGGCGCCAAGGTCATCGATGAAGCTGGCATTGTCGGTGACCTTATCGGCCTCGACGCCAAGATGCTCAACGACAATTTTCTTAACGCGCTCTGCAACATCGCTCATCGTCAATCCTCGTGTCTTTCTATTATTCAGCGCGCCTTAATGGCCCGCCCCGTTCGCCTCTGCAGAACCCGCTGGAAACCGCATGCCTGTTTTCAACTTAAGGGAAATCCGGCCTGCTCGGATAGGGGCTCGCACCCGTTTCAGAAGTCTTTGTTTGATCGCCGTAGCGTGAGTCTTACGCCGAGGCATCGTTCTCGCGTAACGCAATGCCGGTTTGTCCCCAGCTTCGCGTTGTCCCGATGGCGTGCTTCCCACACCTCAAAACCGTGGTGTCGTTAACACACTTCATGTGGCTTGCAAAGAACGTGATGACGCAGCCTGCAACGCGTTGATCCCACATGAGCAAAAGCACAAGAAAATGAGACGCTGCGGGCGTTTACCATCGTGTGCCTTTGCTCACACCATGGCCATGCCGCCGTTGATGTGAAGAGTTTGGCCGGTGATATAGCCGCCTTCATTCGAGGCGAGATAGAGACAGCCCGCAGCGACGTCCAGGGTCTCGCCGAAACGCTGCGCCGGAATAATTTGCGCGATTTCGCCCTTCTGCTTTTCGGTCAAAACATCGGTCATCGCGGTTTTGATGAAGCCAGGCGCGATGCAGTTTGCGGTGATGCCGCGTGATGCAACTTCTCGCGCAAGCGATTTCGTCATGCCGATCATACCCGCTTTCGAGGCGGCGTAGTTGCCCTGCCCCGGATTGCCGAACACGCCCGATACCGACGCGATGTTGATGATACGTCCGTAACCGGTCTTCGAACGCATCATATGGCGTGACGCTGCGCGGCAAAGCATAAACGTCGACGTCAGATTGACCGCTATGACATCGTCCCACTGGTCGTCCTTCATGACCATGAAGAGATTATCTTTCGTCAGCCCAGCGTTGTTGACGAGAATGTCGAGGCGGCCGCCAAGTGCTTTCACGGCCTCGTCGATGAGCTTCGCGACGCTGGCGCGATCGGCAAGATCGCAGGGAAGAACGTGGACGCGGTCGCCGAGTTCCTTGGCCAGCGCATCGAGCGCTTCGGCCTTGCGACCTGAGATCGCGACATTCGCGCCAGCCTTATGAAAGACCCGCGCGATCTCGGCGCCGATGCCGCCTGTTGCACCGGTCACGAGTGCGGTCTTACCCGTTAAATCGAACATGAACTCTCCTTCAAGCAGTCAGTGCGGCGAGTGCCGCGTCGATATCGGCCGGGGTGCCGAGACTTACGGCGTTCGCCGTCGCGGCCGTTCGCTTAACGAGCCCAGCGAGCACCTTGCCGGCGCCAATTTCGTAGAAGTCGGTGACTCCGCTTGCCGCCATGGCCGCAACCGACTCACGCCAACGCACCGTTCCAGTCACCTGCTCGACGAGGCGCTTTTTGATCTCATCGGGATCGGAAATGGGGGCTGCCAGCACGTTCGCGATAACAGGTACGACCGGCGCTTTGAGCGTTACGTTCGCCAAGGCTTCAGCCATTGCATCGGCCGCGGGCTGCATCAAGGCGCAATGGAATGGCGCGGAAACGGGAAGCGGCACCGCGCGGCGCACGCCATGTTTCTTTCCGATTTCAGCGACGCGATCGATCGCGGTTTTATGACCGGAAAGCACGATCTGTGTTGGATCGTTGTCGTTGGCAACCTGGCAGACGTCGCCCTGTGCCGCTTCGGCTGCTACCTTCTGAGCGGCTTCGATGCCGACGCCAAGAAGCGCCGCCATCGCGCCGACACCAACCGGAACGGCCTTCTGCATCGCCTGCCCGCGAAGCTTCAAGAGCCGCGCGGCATCCGCGAGCGAGAATGTTCCTGCGGCAGCAAGCGCCGAATATTCTCCCAGCGAATGACCGGCGACGAACTTCACCCTGTCGGCGAGCGTGAGGCCTTTTTCCTTTTCGAGAACGCGCATAACTGCCATCGAAACCGCCATCAGCGCGGGCTGCGCGTTTTCGGTCAGGGTCAGCGTCTCCTTCGGCCCTTCCCAGGTAAGGGCGGAGAGCTTTTGCCCGAGCGCGTCATCGACCTCTTCGAATACGGCACGAGCCGATGGAAAGGCATCGGCAAGCGCCTTGCCCATGCCGACATCCTGGCTGCCTTGGCCTGGAAAGACGAATGCGCGTGTCATTGAAAGCTGAAAATCTCCGCTGGAGTGCCGCTTAAAAATATTCGCGGCCCGGTTTGGCGGCCTTAGTCCACTCCCGCCCAGCCTCTGTCAAGGCTGGGACGGGCCGATAGCGGACACCTGCGACTGCATGGAAAGAGAAAGCGGGCGCCGAAAACAAAGCGCACTTGGAGCGCAATGGTTTTTTGCGATCCGGACCGGTCAAAGCATGGGTTCGACGGGGTGAAATGCCTCTCGCGCCGTCGTTTCGAGATCAGCCCTCGACGGTTTCGACCTCACAAAGCTCGCCATCAATCAAATCGAACAGGACGTCCTCGCCGGAAGCTTCAGCGGCGGCAAGGGCTTCGACGAGTTCCTCGTCGATCGGGGCTACTTTCAGCTCCGATAGGTTTTCTGACGCGCCCATTTCCTCCATCGTCGCTTCGCCTTCGCTGCGAGCTTCCTCCTCGCTTTCGGCGATCGCCCAAATCGTTTCTTCGGTATAAGCTGCAAACTTCATGCTCTTCGTCTCCCTAGCGCGCCGCTTTCTAGCCCGGCTGGCTTCTTAGGCCATGATTCCCTGGCGCCGGGAGGTCCACTTTGGTCGGTCCAGTGTGAAATTGCGGCACAGTGGCGAAGCGGTCGCGGCCTGGGGACGCGCAGGGACGGTTTGGCCCTGAAATGCTTGCCGGGGGCCGTAAATCCTGTATAAGCGCGCTTTCCGTTCCGGCTGGAGGCTGAACGGGGGCCTAAGTTGCATGGGCTTTTACCGGGCAACTTAGGAGGCGTTTCGGAACGCCGCTCCCCAGTGTCTTCTCCTGATAGGTACCAGATCGGCCTTTCTCGGGCCTGATTGGGGCTTTGCGCCGGCGGAAAGCAACTCGCGTCGAGAAACGCGACAACTCGAACCGAAAGGCCATCGTATGCCGCTTTATGAGCATACGTTCCTGGCGCGCCAGGACGTTACCCAAGCGCAAGTCGAGGCCCTGATGAAAGAATTTCAGGGCATCGTCGAAGAAGGCAAAGGCAAGGTCACCAAGCAGGAGTATTGGGGACTGAAGAACCTTGCCTTCAAGATCAAGAAAAATCGCAAGGCCCATTACGCCTTCTTCAATATCGATTCGCCGTCCGACGCGGTGACCGAGATGGAGCGCCGCATGGGTCTCAATCCAGACGTCATCCGCTTTATGACCATCCGCGTCGACGAGCTCGAAACCGAGCCGAGCGTGCAGATGCGCAAGCAGGATCGTGACGATCGTGGCGATCGTGGTTTCGGTGGTGGCCGTGGAGGCCCGCCGCGTGGCGATCGTGGTGGTTTCGGTGGTGGCCGCGAAGGCGGCTCGACGTTCCGCTCGCGTCCGCCGCGTGATGGCGACCGCGGACCCCGTCCGCCTCGCGACGGAGAGGCGCCGCGCGCTCCGCGCCCGCCACGTGATTCCAACCCAGGCTCGGAGGGCTAACCCATGGCTGAAATCGCTTCCAGCGGCGGTGGTGCCCGCCGCCCGTTCCAGCGTCGGCGCAAAACCTGCCCGTTCTCGGGCGAAGGCGCGCCGAAGATCGACTACAAGGACGTTCGCACGCTCGGCCGCTACATTTCCGAACGCGGCAAGATCGTCCCGAGCCGCATCACCGCGGTCTCCGCAAAGAAGCAGCGCGAACTCGCGCGTGCCATCAAGCGCGCACGTTTCCTCGGACTGCTGCCGTACGTGATTAAGTAATCGCTTCCCCCCTCTCCCCGGCCTATCGGGGAGAGGGGGAATTCAACCGTTGGGTCGGAGCGGGAAACCGGATCCGGCTCTAACCGCTCGAAGGGCGGGACAGCAGACGATGCAGACGAACGTTTTTCTCCTTTCTCTTGCTGCCGGCATCATTTCCGCCGTCGTTTTCGCCTCCGCGACGACCGGCGCGATGCTTCTGCGCGTCATTCTGTTTCTGCTGACGCCGCTTTCGCTCTATCTCGCCGGGCTTGGTCTCGGGGCGGTTGCCTCGGCGATTGCGGCCATTACGGCCACCGCGGCCGTTCTCCTCATCGCCGGACCGCTGACGGCTGAAGTCTATGCCATCAGCACCGCCGTTCCAGCCGTCATCTGCACGCGCATGGCGCTTCTCAGCCGTGGCACCGAAACAGGGCGCGAGTGGTATCCGCTCGGACGCATCGTCGTCATCGCCGCACTCTTCGCGGGTTTGTTTGCAGCGTTGGCGTTGATCGTGATGGGCGGCAACATCGACGCTCTGACCAAGATGCTTCGCGGCGCGGTCGAGACTTTCGTCAAATCAGAGCTGTCGCGCATTCCGGGAGCGCCCGCGATCGGCGCTCAGGAGATCGACGAGATCACGCGCTCGACCCTGTCGACGCTCCCCTGGGCGCTGGGGTTGCTGGCAATGACGACGACGATCCTCAATCTATGGCTTGCGGGACGTATTACGTTGGCTTCGGGACGACTGGTGCGACCGTGGCCTGACCTCGCGCAGTTCAAAATGCCGGCCGGAGCCACGTTCGTTCTGCTCATCGCGATCGGCTTGACGTTCACGGGCGGTATCACGGGATTGTTCGCGGCAAGCTTCGCGGCTCCGTTCACGCTTGCATTCGCGCTCGTCGGCCTGGGACTGATCCACGTTCTGACGCGCGGCTCGCCGTGGCGCACGTTCATCCTGACGGCACTTTATACCGGCGCGGTTCTCGTGCCGCATATCGGTTTGCTGCTTGCGCTCGCGGGACTCGCCGAAACCGTCTTCGGCTACCGCACCCCGGGCAAGCCCCCCGCCCCGCCGAATTCACCAACTTGAAATCTTGGCTTTGATCATTCGAACACGAAAGGAAACTCAACATGCAAGTCATTCTGCTTCAGCGCATCGGCCGCCTCGGCCAGATGGGCGACGTCGTCAACGTCAAGGACGGCTACGCACGCAATTATCTGTTGCCGCAGAAGAAAGCGCTGCGTGCCACGGAAGAAAACAAGAAGGT
>JAICLG010000370.1 GCA_025927515.1 Hyphomicrobium sp. | reverse complement strand
GTGACACCGTCCACACCTGTTGGTCCCGATACCAAAGCGGGAATTGCCTTTCAGGGCTTGATGGGAGCGCCTGCTGTTGCGCTTACGGGCGGATCGAGTACGCCGCTGTTTTCAGAAACATCTTCTGCGAATATACCTATTCTGACGGCAGCGCCGAACGCGGGGGAAACAATGACCGAGGCCGCGCTCGGTGCGCTACATCGGGTCGATGCCGTTGTCTCGGAAAATTCCGGACCGCTGAAAAGCACGATCGCCAATCTCAGCAAGTTTACAGACGCACTCGCGCGCAATTCGGATCGCGTTGATGGCATTCTCGCGGGCCTTGAGCGCATGACCGGCGCCTCGAAGGCACAGAGTATTGTTTTTGGCCTGACGGCTGCGCACGCGTTCCCGAAATTTAAAAAACCTTCCGCGGGTCTACTGGTCGTGCAGTTTCCGGTCGCCGCTGCAGCACTCGGGCAGGACAAGATCATGATCCGGGATGCAGGCGAGCTGAAGCCCATTACCCCGGAGGCGAAGTGGAGCGACATGCTGCTCGAAGAAGTGCAATCGAGCATCGTACAGAGTTTTGAGAATGCTGGCCTTCTGGGTCAGGTGTCGCGGCCCCTTGAAGGGGTGACGCCCGATTTTCAGCTCGTCACGGATATTCGCAATTTTCAGATTCTTGCAGGAACGCCAGCGACTGCGGATGTCGAGTTCGCCGCTAAGATTCTTAATAGCGAAGGTCATGTCGCCGGCGCGCGCCTCTTCCATGCGACCAATCCGATCCGTTCTGTCGATGCTGCTAGTGCTGCCGGCGCACTCGACGCAGCCTTTGGGTCGACGCTTCCCGATCTTGTCGTCTGGACGTCAACAATTGTTGGCGGCACTGCTTCCGCGCCGCACTGATCGATTGCGTTTGAGCGCCTCAAGACGGCGTATCGATACCGTTGAGCGGCATGGCATGCCGCAACTTGGCGGTTAAATTCAAATCCTACCGCTGTCTGTAATGGATGTTTGGTAGCCCTCAGAGACCCGCCGGAAGTTTGGCGGCCATCATCTTTTTCCGATCATGCTTGCGCCCGTCCGCGACGAATGTGCCGTCGCCGACTGCATGCAGCATGCGCTTCTCCTTACGCGTAGCGTCGATGTAGGCGGCAACGCCCTCAAGCACGACGATGTCGTGCTTCGGGATAAGATCGATGACCTTGCACTCGATGTTGGCCACGCATTCCGCAATCGACGGCGCGCCGACAGCCTCTCCAGCGACAGCCGTGACCCCCGAATTTGGCGAACTTATCGGTATCGGCGCCGGAGCACGTCCCAATACCCACCACCCGATCAATCATATCAACCGTGGGAATGGCAACCACGCACTCCTTGGTTTTTCGCAAGGCGGCGAAGGAATAATTCCAACCGCCAGTAGTGAGAGCGAATACTGGAGTAAAGTCCAGCACCATGGTCCAAGAGATGGTCATGACGTTGTTTTTACCTCCGTCTCGAGTAGTCACGGAGACCACTGGCCCGGGCTCAATCAGCGTAAAGGCCCGGCTCAATTTCATCTTTTGCATACAGGCGTTCTCCAGAATGCGCTTAAGGCTCATCGCCAAATGAGATCTTTGCGCTGCTGTAGGCGGCAGATCAGTTTGCGCTCGCGGGAGGGACTTAAAAAAGCGAACTATCTTCGCTCCGGCGGATAGGAAGCGTTTATTGGGACATGTGCCGGCTCTATAATTATCTCGGCGGCAGCGAGACGACGATATAGATCCCGGAGGCGTTTCAACGGCCACCAATCGTAGAGGAATGTTTCAATCGGCTTCCAGTTCGCAACCCAACCGACGAGTAGCAAACTTTCCGCAATAACGCTGGCGAGCGGGCCAGTCCCAAGTCGCGAGCGCACAAACTGGCTAGCCATGAAGCAGACGACGAGAATCGGCAGGCCGATTGCGACGTAACGGCGCCCGATCCGAAAAAGTTCGTTAAGTTCGCGCTGCTGAGCCTCGGCACGTTGCACGAAGTAATTTAGAAGCGCCGTTCTCAGGTCGCGCTCCTCTGCCTTCCTGGCTTCAGGTCCGGGAAGATGAATAGCTATTGCAAGCTCCGCATGTGTTGGAAGCTCGCGTGCCCATCCTACGATATACTCAGCCGCGTCGTCATCGAGATCCCTTTCCGGGAAAGGCGAAGGATCAAGGGAGTTGAAGAGCTGAGATAGCTCCTGAACGCGCACTTCGATGATCTGTCGAGCTGAGGCGTTGGGCGACATATCGACCGACGAGTGGTTAAGCTAGTTCTGCCCCGGGTTGGCTTTATTTGCTTTGGGATGTCTTTCTCTCTTGCGAACGAGGTCCTGCAATTGACGGCGCGCCGCCGCAAATGCATCGGAGATCGCAACGT
>JAICLG010000255.1 GCA_025927515.1 Hyphomicrobium sp. | reverse complement strand
GCGTATTCCGGGGTATCGAACAATTTGCTGAGATCGCGGGGATTCATCAGCTCGTTCCAGGAATCCATGCCCATCAGGGTCGAATCGGCGGCGGCAAAGAACGGTGCGTGCGCGGCGCCCGCGATCTTGCTGAGGTCGCGCAGCAGCTGCACGTCCGTCGGCAGATGGCTAAAGCTGTAGTCGCCGATCAGGCAGCCGTACGGCTGTCCACCGAGTTGGCCGAATTCTTCTTCATAGACCCTCTTGAACAGGGGACTCTGGTCCCAGGCGGCGTTCGGATAGAGCCGCAGATGCCGATACAGTTCGTTCTTCGAGACGTTCATCACGCGGATCTTGAGCATCGCGTCGGTTTCGGACTGGAACACGAGATATTTCAGTCCCCGCCAGGCGCTCTCAATTTGCTGAAATTCCGGCGCGTGCAGGATTTCGTTCATCTGCGCCGACAGCTTCTTGTCCAGCTGCGCAATCATCTCCTCGATTGTGTCGAGCAAGTCGGACTTGATGAGGCTGGCATCCTCGAGTGCTTGCCCGACCAGGGTTTTGACGGCGTTGTCGATTTCCGTGGCCGCCCGTTCGGTGCGTGGTTTGAAGCTTTGCTTCAACAGCAATGCAAACTCGTCCGCGTCCGGGGTTTGGGTTTGCACTTCCTGGTGCTGGGAATGAAGTGTTTCGGTTGTTGCCATGAGTCGGCTTTCTGTTGTTGTAGGCTGTCGATATCGCGGATTACTTTTCGCCGTCGTCGGCTGGCTCGACCGTTCGATTCTTCATTGCCAGCATCAGCTGCGGATCAGCCAACAGCGTGCGCAGATGTTGCTCGGCCGCCACTTTTCCATCCACGTAGCGCTGCAGGTTCGCAAGCTGCTGTCTCGCTTCGAGAAGCTTCGCAACCGCCGGGACTTGTCTTGCGACGGCGGCCGGATCAAAATCCGCCATCTTGTTGAAGCGCAGCTGGATGCCCATCTTCTCTTCGGATTCGTCGGTCAGCTTGTTCTCGACCCGGAAACTGACGCCTGGCTGGATCGCCGCCATTCGTGAATCGAGATTGTCCATATCGAAGTCGAGGAACTTGCGTTCAGGGATTTCGGACTTCTCGACACCGGGCGTGTTGCCGGAAAGATCGGCCATGACACCCATCACGAATGGAATCTCGACCTTCTCCTCGGCATTCGCCGGATTTTCGTAGGTAATGTGAACGCGGGGAGGACGATTCCTGCGAATGAATTTCTGACCGCTGTCTCGTGCCATGTATTCTACCTTGTCTTCGGGTTCAGACCGGTCGCCGGCCTAAACGATTACGATTGGAGTGAACTCGCCGCGTTGAGCATGTTGAGAATCGTCGCGGTATTTTTTGAAGCTTCCGTATGTCCATGTCGCGGATCACTTCATCGCGTCACGCGCTCGTAGTCTGTGAGCTGAGTCACGCACTAGTTGCGAAGAGAGAACGCTATCATCTGGGGTTATGACTTGATCCTTTCACGTTTCACTCGTCCGTCGTCTGAACCATCTTCAATTCTCAACGCCGAAAGTCCTCAGCGCTGACTTCGGAAGCACCTCTCTGAGTACGCCCATGAAGTCGCGCTCGGCGAAAGCTCGCGCACGATCGCACAACATTGGCACCGGGCTCGATGGCTCGGCGCGTCGGAAAAATCGTTGCACTTGATCGAGCAGCGCGATGGCTTGCGCGCGAGAGCGAACGTAGTATCGGGACCCGCCGCTTTCAGACGGCGCCGGAGAGCTTGCCTCAGCGGTGTCGGTGCCCGATGATGGTGCGTCGCCCGACAGTCTTGACAACTTGCCGACCGGAAGCTCGAAGAACTGGTCAATTCCGATTTGAAAAGCCGCGCTCTCCATTTGGTTGGGGACCAGGATGCTCATCACCTCAAAGAAGGACTTGCCGATGAGTTGGTGCGCTTGGCGCACCAACGGCAAGGTCGGACTCGAGGGTTCCAGGCGGGTGTAGTAGTCGGCGATTGCTGCAAGTGCCTGCTGCGCCTCCGCCAGCGATGACGGCGAAGCGGCTGTTGCGGCACCCGCGTCGGTCTCGGCGCTAGAGGCATCATCGACATCCGCTGGCATCGCTGTCACTTCGGCAAGCGCCGCACGGGGGTCGATAAAACCTTGCAGCTTGTCGACAAGCACGATCAGGTTGTCCAGTCCGATTGGACTGCCCCGCGACGTGAAGATCTCGCGGATACGGCCGAGCGATGCCTTGAGCATCGTCACCTGTCCGCGAGTTGCCGCCAATACCTCCGGTGGTGCATCCGCTATCGCCTCGGTAAGCGCTGCCAGCGGGTGCCTCAGTTCGTTGGCACGCGAGTTTACTTCGCCGGCGGCAATCATCTGGGCCCGATAGGTGATCGTCCCGACTCGACGTCCCTCGCACAATGGCGCGTACTGCAACGGAAACACGACGGTGGGGAGATCGAGCGCGGCCAGCGCGGCGACACGTGAGCTGAAGTCGTCGCCGTCGTCGCGTGGATGGACATCGTTCCAGAACTTGTCGAGCCAGTGCGCAATGGCGGCAATCGACAGCGCAAAGTCACCGAGGTTGCGATCGAGAATCAGGAGGCGGGCCCGCATGACGAGCAACCGCAAGTCGCGCGAGCGTTGCCAGAACGGCTCGATCGCGTCCACCACGCTGGGCAGATCGACGCTTGCTCGGTCGAACGGTCTACCGTCATCGCTCGAAAAGAACGAGCTCGGAAGAAGTCCTTCGGCCTGTGCGAAGAAGTTCAGGTAGTCGGTGTCGCCGGCAAGATCGAGATCGGGGCCGCAGGGATCACTGCCCGGCAGCGGAACGCACAGCGCGAGAAGCTCGGCGTCGACGCTGGAGGGTTGTTCGACGGTTTCGATGTTCGGCGGCGCAACGAGAAGCGCGGTGTTTCCATTGGCGGCATCGGATCCGGTCAGGTCGGCAGACGGAAGTTCCGCCGGGCCGGCAGCCGATGTACCGGCATCTTCAAGTGCAGCGGAGAATGCCACTTCCGACACAGCTAGCCTCAAATCGGGTTTGGTGAATGATCGATTGCCACAACAACGGAAGCCGGCGTGACGCGCGCGTCGACGTGATTCGGAACGAAATCGAAACGAGCCGCTCGATCCGGCAAAGACTCTGACGCGCGGCGTGCAGGCCGCCGAGTCCCTTCATGAGAGGCGACCGTCGCCGTGTTGTCGACGAGCGGCGCGTGAATAAAGACAGACAAAAAAACATTTGAAAAACTCCGCAACTGTTGGTCGCGATATTCCGAATGCGCCGATCTCGTCAACGTCGCGCGGTGCTTTCTAAGCATTTTGTCGCCGGCAGCCATTCTATTGTCGTCTCGATCCGGTTTCGCGTCTGGTATCTTGAACAATCGGCAGTGCAGCGAATGCTCACGCGGGGGAGCAAAGACTGAAGCGGAACGCGCATCCTCTCAGTGATCACGCGCATATAAAGCAGCGTTGGATCATTCAAAGAAAAAGAGCTAACGGGCAAACGGCGTCGCGCCATAATTATGTCAAGAAAAGCGTTCGGCCGGGGCACCGTTGCCGACACGCGGCTCGCGACAAGAAGTAAATATTGAAAAATCCCGTAACTCGCGGCCGCGATATTCCGAGTGGGAAGAGTCAGTCGACGTCGCGCGGCGCACACGATCATTTTGTCGTTCGAACCCGTTCTATTGTCGCCTTGGTCCGAGTTTCCTTGCAGAAATCAGAACATACTGCATGCTGAAGTTTTTTATCGTTTTCGATTTGGCTCGCAGCAACACCCGGGCGGGGTGGCGGTGAACGGGCAAAGAGGCGTTTCATACGATCGGCAGGCGTAAAATGGGACAACGTGATCTATCCGACCTTGCGGCCGCGAAGGCGCCGCTTGGCGAATGAACATGAGCTGCACTCGCGTCGCCACCGTTTGGCTTGCGGAGGCGCGGTCATGACTCTCACGCTGCAAGTCGAGAATGAGACGAGCCTGCCGGACGGCGGGCCGTTGAGCGTTTCGATCAAGGGCAAGCGTGGTCTAGACATTGGACGCGATCCATATCTTGACTGGACGCTGCCGGATCCAAGCCGTTTCATTTCCGGACGGCACTGCGAGGTGCGTTGGCGCGATGGCGCCTATTGGCTCCACGACATCTCGACGAACGGCACGTTCCTGAACGGTTCCGAAGGCCGTCTCAAGGCGCCGCATCGATTGCGCAACGGCGATCGGTTCGTCATCGGTCAATACATCATTGCCGCGATGCTGGAGGAGGACGAAGTCGCAGAACCGGGCGAGCCAGCTTCGTCACAAGCACCCTTTATAGAGACAGAGGAGGACCTGTGGAATGCGGACCCCGCGGCGCCGCCGGTTGACCCGCGGCATCTGAAAGGTCCGAAAGACATGGCTCCCGTCCGCGCTGACTTTCTCAATTGG
>JAICLG010000204.1 GCA_025927515.1 Hyphomicrobium sp. | reverse complement strand
GGAAGAATGGCTCTCGGGCATCACCGAGCTGACGCCCGGCGGGCTTTCCACCTCATCAAGCGACTACGTCAACCGTCAGCTTCTCGGCGCAGTCACCGATATGCAGCGCGCGCTTGAAGACTTCACCACCCGTCTCGGCGAACAACCGGTCGTGCCACCGCGTGTCCTGACGCAGCAGTCCGAGAAGTCTCAGGAAGAAGTTCGCGACCTTGCGCGCGGCGTCAACCAGCTTGTTACGCAGATGCGTTCCGAGCAGAAGGTCGTCCGCGAGTGGGTGGACGAACAGGCGCAGCAGCAGGCCGAGGTTGCGAGCATGCTGCGAAATCTTGCTGACGCAATGAAACGCGGAGGCTGAGGCGATGGCGCGCGGACGTTCCCGCCGCGGTGGTGAGTACGGCGAGTTCTGGCCTGCCTATGTCGACGTGCTTTCGACGCTATTGCTCGTCGTCACGCTGCTCATGTCGATTTTCATGATCGCGCAATATTTTTCGGCAGAGGAAGTGTCCGGAAAGGATTCCGCGCTGAAGCGTTTGACGCGGCAGATCACCGAACTGACGTCGATGCTGTCGCTGGAGAAGAGTAAGTCGCAATCCTCGCAGGATGAGCTTGCGGCGCTTCAGGCTTCGCTTTCGAGTCTCAAAACCGAAAATCAGAAGCTGACCGGTGCCGGACTCGGTGCCGACGAGCGCGCCAAAGCCGCCGAAGGCAAGATCGCCGGGCTTAGCTCCGAACTTGCATCGCAGAAGAACATCTCGAGCGAGGCGCTGTCCAAAGTCGATCTATTGAATCAGCAGTTGATCGCGTTGCGCCGCCAAATCGCCGCCCTCAACGATGCGCTCGATGCGTCCGAGAAAAAAGGCGCCGAAAGCGACAAGACGATCAAGGATCTCGGCGCGCGCCTCAACGCGGCGCTGGCGCAGCAGGTCCAGGAATTGAAGCGCTATCGGTCCGATTTCTTCGGACGCTTGCGCGAGCTTCTTAAGGACCGCAAGGACATTCGCGTCGTCGGCGATCGCTTCGTCTTTGAATCGGAAGTTCTGTTTCCTTCGGGATCGGCCACGCTGACGCCGGAAGGCATGGCAGCGATGGATCAGATCGCGGAGGCGATCCTCGAACTCCAGAAGGAAATTCCAAAGGACATCAATTGGGCGTTGCAGATCAACGGACATACGGATGCGCGTCCGATATCCAATCCGCAATTCCCGTCGAATTGGGAGCTGTCGACGGCGCGCGCCTCGGCGGTCGTTAAGTACCTCGTGTCGAAGGGCGTGCCGGGCGAACGGCTCGTGGCCGCAGGTTATGGCGAGTTCCAGCCCGTCGATCCGGGCAACACCGAGGAAGCCTATCAGAAGAACCGGCGCATCGAACTGAAGCTCACCAATCGATAATCGGGTTTGAACTTCACTTGGATGTTGGCGGGTTCGCGCGCTAGCGCAAGCCCAGGCTTGAGGCGACCCAAAACATCAATTGTCCGTCGTTGTACGAGACATCGTACACGAGAACCGCAAAGGTCAGGACGATCGCGGTCAATACCTTCATGCCGATTAGATCAGCATGCGGACATTAAAGGGTGGTTAAGTTTTGCACCACGCGACGGCTCCGACGATCAACTAACGCCTTAGCATCCTTCCGTCATCCCAGCGCAGGCCGGGATCCAGACCAGCTTCAGCACCAGGAAACCGCGATTGGTCCGAACTAAACCGTCAGCACGATTTTTCCGATGTGCGCGCTCGACTCCATGCGCGCGTGGGCTTCGCCAGCCTGTGCGAGGGGGTAGGTGCCGTCGATCGGCACTTTGATTTTCCCCGATACGACGAGCGGCAAGACCTGCGCCTCGATCGCACGCGCGATGCGCGCCTTCACATCGTTCGAACGAATTCTGAGAGTCGAGCCGGTGATGGTCAGCCGTTTCAGCATCACGCGCATGAAGTCGATCGTCGCCGTCGATCCCTTCTGGAAAGCGATGTTGACGAGACGCCCGTCGTCAGCGAGCGCGCGGATGTTCTTGTCGATGTAGTCGCCGCCGACCATGTCGAGAATGACGTCGACGCCGCGCTTGCCCGTTTCGTTCTTTACGACGTCGGAAAAATCCTGCGTCCGATAGTTGATCGCAACATCGGCACCGAGCGCGCGCGCCGCCTCGCATTTCTCGTCCGATCCCACGGTCGTCATCACATACGCGCCGAATGCTTTGGCGAGTTGGATGGCCGTCACACCGATGCCGCCCGTGCCGCCATGAACCAGAAATTTTTCACCGGCCTTTAACTCACCGCGCTCGAACACGTTGTGCCAGACGGTGAAGAATGTTTCGGGAATGGCCGCTGCTTCGACGAACGACATCGCATCCGGTTTCTTGATGCAGCAGACGGCAGGAGCGACCGTATAGTCCGCGTAGCCGCCGCCCGGCACCAGAGCCAGCACGGCATCGCCGATGACGAGCCCCTCAACCCCTTCGCCAAGCGCCGCGACGCTGCCGGAAACTTCCAGGCCCGGGAGTTCCGAATGCCCCTTAGGCGGCGGATAGTTGCCTTGCCTTTGAAGAACGTCCGGCCGATTGACGCCGGCCGCGGCAACCTTGATCAGCACCTCATGTGCGCCGGGCTGGGGCACCGCAACGTCGCGAAGCTGCAAGACCTCGGGTCCGCCTTTTCCTTCGATAACAACGGCTTTCATGGTGGTGGGAAGGCTCATCGATGCGTCTCGCAATTGGAAGAACTTGGCGAGCAATGCACCCACGCGGCGGGGTGGGCAAGCCGGTGCAGCGCGTCATGAAATCTCATCGAGATCTCGACCGCACTCCGCGCATTGATTAGGAATCGCATCACGTCACCCATCTGCGTGGAGCATGTCATGGATCTCGATGATTTAATGCCGGCAAAGAAGCCGGGCGGGGGCGCGGCCATCGGCGAGAATCTGTCGACGCTGTCCGTTGCGGAACTCGAGCACCGTATCAAGGATCTTGAAGCGGAAATCGATCGCGTGCGCCTCGAACTCGATAGGAAAAAGCAGCATGAGGCAGCCGCGCGGTCGCTCTTCAAGTCGTAAATAAAATCTTGCGAGTTTGGATACAAAGCCTCTGATCGCATTAAATATTATCCGTGTTGTCTGATGATCACGACGGCCTCGCAATCCTAAAGATTACCCACCGCGAGTGCGCGCGCGACTTAACCCGCTCTTAAGCATATCGCGGCACAGTCCCGCTCGATCCGGGCCATCTGGATTGAAGCGGCCCCCTGCCGCTTGTTTGACGCCTCTCTGTAGACTTCGAGCCGCTCCGCAATGGGCGGCTCTCTTTTTGCATTGTCCACAACCTGCGAAACAAGTGCCCCGTTTTGGGCATTCTTATTAACTATGGAATGCGAACGTCGGTTCGTGATAGCAACAGCGGACGGGTAAGCGTTTGTATCGTTGAGGGTCATGAGTAACGTATTCAGCGTCGACGGCGCGCATTCAGACGGCGCCACAACGGTCTCTTTCGGAGAGCGGTTTCAGTCCTCCGGACAGTTCGACCATATCTTCCGCGAAGGCATGGCGCTCGTCGAGCGCACGGCGAGCTATCTCGACGGCCCAGGCCGTAAAGAGTCCAAGACGCTGGCCGGCGGCGCCGGTGTTCTCTACGCGACCGAGAGCATGCGGCTGACGACCCGCCTTCTCGATCTCGCGTCGTGGCTGTTGATCCGCCGCGCTTTGCGTGAGGGGGAAATCACGCAAGAAGAGGCACAGAAGAAGCGCCGTCGCGTGAAGCTCCAGGCGTTCGGCCGGCCTTCTCATGTCAAAGGCTATTCGGACCTGCCGCAGGGCCTCAAAGGTTTGATCGAAGAAAGCTTCGCGCTCCATGATCGCATTGCGCAACTCGATCGCGCGATGACGATGGCTCAGGAGCCGGATGCACTATCAGGGCAAGCGCTCAATCCCGTCGCCCAGCAGGTCGGCTTGCTCGAACGGGCTTTCGCAACCAAGCTCAGCTGAGCGGCCCAAACCCGTAGAAATGAAAAAGGCCCGGTTTTCGCCGGGCCTTTGCGTTTCCAATTGGTAATGTCGATCACAATCGAGCGATCAGAACATGCCTTCGAACTTCTTTTTGAAGCGCGACAGGCGACCGCCACGATCCATGAGCTTCTGATCGCCGCCGGTCCATGCCGGATGCGTATTGGGATCGATGTCGAGGGTCAGCGTGTCGCCCTCTTTGCCGTAGGTCGAATAGGTGGTGAATTCCGACCCATCGGTCATCACGACTTTAATCTGATGATAATCGGGGTGGATATCGGCATCTTTCTTCATGGCTTAAGTCCGTCTGGAAATACGTTGTTGGCGGCGAAGCTCACGAAAGCTCCGGCCCTTTTAGTTGCAAAGGGACTGAATTGGCGGTTGTGTACCCGGAAAGACGGTCAGGCACAAGGCCGGAAAGTCGCACCTTGAGAAGCGCAAAGCCGTCGCAGCAGCGTCCCATTGTCTCTTGAGCACGGCGTTAGGCTCGGGCATGGTCCCGCCCGGCTTTAAGGGTTGAAACACCTTTGTTTCCCCGAGCGTTGGATCAGAAGCCGATGAGCAGAAGAGCAAGTCGAGGCCGGGGGCAAGATACGTCGGCGGAGGATGGGGCGCGCCAGCGCGTTTCCCTCAGGCCATTGATGGCCCTGAAGCCGCTGATCATGGCGCACAAGGGAGCCCTGTGGGGCGCGGTCATAGCACTCGTCGTCTCGGCGCTCGCCATGCTTTCGGTGCCGTTGGCGGTCCGCCGCATGATCGATCAGGGGTTCGGCAGCAACGACGCCACTCTGATCAACAATTACTTCCTGACCTTGATCGGCATCGGCCTCCTGATCGCGATCGCGAGTCCCGCCCGCTATTACTTTGTCAATTGGATCGGCGAGCGCGTCGTCGCCGATCTCAGGACCAAGGTTTTCGCGCAACTTTCGAAGCTCGGCCCCTCCTATTTCGACCGCAACCATTCCGGCGAGATCATGAGCCGGCTGACGGCCGACACCACGCAGATCAAGGCCGTCACCGGTTCCTCTCTGAGCCAGGCCGCGCGCAACTTCATCATGCTCGTCGGCGCCTTGATCATGATGTTCATATCGAGCGCCAAGTTATCGCTGCTCGTCTTCATCGCCATTCCGGTCATCGTTTTGCCGCTCGTCGGCTTCGGCCGCATGGTTCGCCGCCTGTCACGTACCGCTCAGGATACGCTGGCGGATGCTTCGGCCTATGCCGCGGAGAACCTCGCAGCGCACCGTACGATGCAGGCTTACGTCAACGAGTATGCGGTGACCGATCGCTTCGGTCGCGCCGTCGAAAAAGCTTTTGATGCGGCGAGGCAGCGGATGCGCGCCCGCGCGGCGCTCACCGGAATCGCAATCTTCCTGACCGTGGCAAGC
>JAICLG010000334.1 GCA_025927515.1 Hyphomicrobium sp. | reverse complement strand
GCGGTCGTAATCGGAAATTCCGGCGGCAGCCGCGTGCCGGTCTCCAGCTTCTTGAATATCCTCGCGCGGCGATCGACCGGCGCGAACAGCTTGGGATGCCGCGTCACATTTTCGGAATTGCCCAGAAACAGGAAGCGATTGGGCAGCAGCGCAAAATGGAATAGCGGAATGACCCGATTTTGCAGCTCCGCGTTCAGGTAGATCAGGAGGTTGCGGCAGGACACCAGATCAAGCTTGGAGAATGGCGCATCCTTGATGACATTGTGCTGCGAGAAGATGCACATCTCGCGCAGCTCCTTGACGACGCAGTAGGTGTCGCCTTCCCGCACGAACCAGCGCGCCAGCCGCTCGGGCGACATGTCGTCCTCGATACTGGTCCGGTAGCGGCCGACCCGCGCGGTGGCGAGCGCGCGGCCATCGATGTCGGTGGCGAAGATCTGCACCTGCGGAGCGGCATCGAGCCTGGCCATGTGCTCGCGCAGCAGGATGCCGATCGAATAGGCTTCCTCCCCCGTCGCGCAGCCGAGCACCCACACACGAACCTGCTGTCCGGCGGCCTTTTCCGCGAAAATCTTCGGGATCACCTGGGTCTCGAGCACCTCGAATTCGCGCTTGTCGCGGAAGAACTCGGTGACGCCGATCAAGAGGTCGTTGAAGAGATTGAGCGGCTCGTCCTTGTCGTTGCGCAGGAATTCGACATAGGCCGGGATGTCGTCGATCTGCACGACCTGCATGCGCCGCTGCACGCGCCGCAGGAAGGTATTCTGCTTGTAGCCGTGGAAATCGTTGCCGGTCTTGGTGCGCAGAATGTCGGCAATGCGCGACAGCGACGTCGCAGCCGCGGCCAGCACCTCGTCGAAACCCTGCTTTTCCTCCAGCCGGCGCAGATGACGGGCATAGACCTGGATGTGCTCGGGAATGTCTTCCGGCGCCAGCACGAAGTCGGCAATCGCCGCCGACGTGCTGCTGTCGGCCAGATGCTCGGCGTTTTCACCGGCGGCCTTCTCGGAGAGCGCCAGTCCGCCATGGTCCTTCAGGGTGGCCGTCCCGAGCGTGCCATCGCCGCCGGTGCCGGCCAGCACGACGCCGATGGACTGCTCGGCACGCTCTTCCGCCAGCGAGACCAGGAAGCTGTCGATCGTGGCCCGCTCACCGGGTGCCTGCTGTGCCGGCCTGACAGCGAACCTGTCATTTTGAAGGGTGGTGATCGCGTTTGCCGCGCACAGGTAGACCGTTCCCCCCTCGATCTCCGCGCCGTCGCACGGCTCGGCCAGCCTGGCGCCATCGAGGCGCGCGAGCACGCCCCGCAGCCAGCCTTCGTCAAACGCCTCCCGGTGCTGCACCACGAGGACGATCGCCTGCCCGTCCCCGAGCGAAAATTTGGAAAAGAATCGCTCGATGCTGCTCATCGTGCTGGCCGATGCACCAACGCCGATCACCAGCGGTGCCTTCATCTCGCGATTGCTGTCTCCGGTCGGAGATGGGGTGGGCTCATCCATGCCTGACGGCTTTCTTCTCCTTTCCGGACCACGTGCCCGGGCCTCTGTGAATAGCAGATTGCGAACGTATTCAACAGAATATCCATGAATCCCGGGTGGCTCCCCGGGAGGGATCGGGAGGGTCAGCACCCACGATATCGGTTGTCATGCAGAGGAAGAAGGAACATAGTCGCCCATGGTTCCGAAACCCGCCATCGAATTACCCGACGACCTTCTGGCGCTGTTCAGCCGCGCCGAGCTGGCGAGCGCACAGGCCCGCACCCTGCTCGACGAGAACGACCGCTGGCGCAAAAGCGTGCTGGCGCAACTGGATTATCTGCTCGAACAGGGCGCCGAGTTCACGAAACCGCGACGTTCCCCGAGCGCTGCCGGCGCAATTACCTGTCGCGGATAAGGCCGGTCGACCAGAACCATCCCCCGCTCGGGTTCGCATCCGACGGCCGACCAAGCGCTTCCCGGATGGAACCAGGAAGTCTAACCTGCGTTAAGCCGGCAGTTGGGTTCGGAGGATGTCGTGGGCAACGACCCGTACGAATGGCAACTCGCCAGATATCGCGCGGCAAGGGATCGCCTGTACCTGGGCAACCGGCTGACGCGGGCCCAGGTGTTGCGCTCGCAAGAGCAAATCCGCCTCTCGCTGGAGCTTCTGGAGACGCCCCTGCCTCCGCTCCGCGATCCGCCTCCCGCGAATGAAATTCCCGAACCAAACGACTTCTGATACGTTGGCTCCCATCACCGGCCAGGGCTCGTCCGTAGGCGTCGGTGGCTGAGAGACCGAGAGCGCTCCCGCCTGCCAAGCGAGGGAGGAGCGCGATGGATGAAAGACGAACTGTCCTCGGCAAAATGGCCTTTCAAAACGCAGCGATAGAGAAGCTCGTTTCCGAAACGCGCGACCTCGTGACACGCACGATGATCCTGCTTCACGCGCCGGCACCGGATCTTTTTCTGGGGCGCCAAACGCAGGGACCTCCCAACAGGAAAGACCAGGCGGAGTAACCTGCGACATGGCGCGGACGTTCTCCGCGTGCGATGCCGACGGCATGAATGATCCGCTATTCTCGCGAGCCCAGCTTGCCATCGAAGAGAGCCGCGAGCTTCGATATCAAAGCCGCGCCGTGAAAACGCAGCAGGACGACGCGAGATGCAGGCTCCGTCGCACCGTGTTCGAAAGCAAGATGCATCGTTCGGAAATCATAGCCCGTCGGAAAGACAGCGCTAATCACAACGAGCGGGAATGAGCCGCTTCGCTCGCAGCCCGGGCTCAAGCATGCGCGCTCAAATAAGCGATCCGCTCTTCGATCAAGACTCGATGCCGTTCCCATTCGGCCAAGGTCTGCTTCAGGAGCAGAACGAGTCGCTCGGCCTGCCTGGAATCGCGACCATCGGCCCGAAGATCATCCAGCAGTCGCTGCTGGTTGCGCAGGCGTTTCCAGCCTTCCTCGATGTCTTTGTCGGCCTTGATCAGAAGGTCCTTCTCGGCCCTGAGCTGGCCGGCCGCGTCGGTAGGAAAGGCTGCCATGCTGCCACCTAACTCTCCGCTTCCGGAGCTTTGGGATCGAGCGAGTGTAGCACGACGCGCCGGATCATGTCGGCATATTCGCGATATTCGGCGGCGCGGGCCTGATACATCT
>JAICLG010000162.1 GCA_025927515.1 Hyphomicrobium sp. | reverse complement strand
TGGACGAATTCCTGCTGCGGACATCCGCGACCCGGCGAGCGGACAAGCGACGCGGCGCGTCGCCGGCTCGGTGAGGAAATGGGCTTTTCGTGCGCGCTATCGCCGATCGGCACATTCACCTATCGGGCAGAACTTGGAGAGGGGCTGATCGAGCACGAACTCGTCCACCTTTTCCGCGGTCGCTACGCTGGCGCCATCGCTCCCAATCCGGCAGAATGCGACGGCTTCAGCTGGTCGAGCCCGGATGTCATCCGGCGGCAGATCGAGGCGGCTCCGCACTGCTTCAGCGTTTGGTTCAGAAAGTATGTCGAAGCGGAGTGGCCGCTTTCTCCGCCGGTCGAGGAATTCACCTCGACGAAATGAGCACGCCGTGAACGGAAGCGGCGCAATTTCAAGCCGTCGTTGCCTCGAACGTCCCCGGCCCGGCGCCGAACTCAGTCGACCGACAGTTCGAACCACCATTCGGCCGCGCCTGCTCTACGTTCCGCCGCCAAATCTTCTGTGTTAGGTTGCCAGCCGTGCTTTGGGAACAGTTGGTCGGAGGAATGCAATGACCGCAGACAAAGTCGTGATTATTATTCTCGCCATTGCCAATATCGCGCTTTGCGTCGCCATTTACCACACGTCAACGATCACGATGTAATCGGCCGCGTTGCGACGTTGAACGATACGCCGGCGCTCACGATAGTCCTCGCGTAGACGCGCCGGCCTTTTCTCTCCAAAAGTAATTTTTCTTTGTGACGCGAAGGAGCAAGCCGTTCACGACTTACGGCTGGCTTTCTTCTTCGCCGCCTTCTTTGGCACTTTCTTCCCAGCGCGTCGCGCTTCCGAGAGGCCGATTGCGATAGCCTGCGAGCGGCTTGTTACCTTTTTTCCGCTGCCGCTTTTCAACTTGCCCTTCTTGCGCTCGTGCATCGCACGGCCGACTTTCTTCGATGCGGCCTTTGAATATCGTGCAGCCATAGAGGGTTGTCCCGTAAGATCGTTGCCAGAATGAACCGGCCCGAGCGGCCGATGGTTCCCATACGGCCATATCCGGCTCTCCCCATCGGCGGCAAAGAAAAGATGCCGCAAACTATATTTTCAAAAATACGCGGCGAAGGACGGGGGTCGAGCGTTTCGGATTGCCACGGCAAAGCTCAAACCTGGAAACAAATAGAATGACAAAGCAAGAGCAGTCCCAGCAGGCTGATCTTCCCGGTCACGGAGCGGCTGTTCTGCCGAGTGTGACCGTCGACAGTTACAACGTCGAGATCGAGGACGAAGAAGGCTTCATCGGAGATAAAGCGAGCAAAGGCGCATTCTGGGAATTCATCGAGAAGTGGCGCAAGCCTCTTAAAGAGCTTGGGGAGGATCCGTTCGGCGATAAATCCAGCGAGAAGATCGGCAAACAAAAGCTCGCCAAGCTGCTTGCCGATGGCGATCCGGAATCCGCGAGCGTCGTGCAAAGCGCGATCGAAGATTTCGCCCAGCAGCTCGCCTTCGTCATTCGCCGCTTCCTGCGATTGAAGGATTGGCGCGATACCGAATCCATTTCGGTGGGCGGGGGCTTTCGCGCGAGCCGCATCGGCGAGTTGGCTATCGCACGCGCTGAGCTTCTGCTTCGTGCGGAGGACATCAAGCTGGATTTGGAGCTGATCCGCAACGATCCCGACGAAGCGGGGCTCCTCGGTGCAGCTCATCTATTGCCGGCATGGATGCTCAAGGGACACGACGGCATTCTCGCCGTCGATATCGGCGGCACGAATTTCAGAGCCGGCGTGGTCGAACTCAACTTGAAAAAATCGGCGGAACTCGCAAAGGCGCGGGTGCTTGAGTTCGAGCTATGGCGACATGGCGAGGAGGACATCAGTCGCGAGGATGCCACGGACCGGCTCATCGAGATGCTGAAGGAGCTCATCGCATGGAGCCAAAAGAAAAAGATGGAATTGGCGCCTGTTATTGGAATCGGTTGTCCGGGAATTATCCAGGAGGACGGATCGATCGATCGCGGCGGCCAGAACCTGCCGGGAAACTGGGAAAGCAGCCGGTTCAATCTCCCGCAAGTTATCCGCGAGCGGATCAGGCGGATCGGCGACGGCGAGACGATGGTCGTGATGCACAATGATGCGGTCGTTCAGGGCTTAAGCGAGCTGCCGTACCTGAAGGATCGCAAGCACTGGGGAATTCTGACAATCGGTACGGGTCTGGGAAATGCCCGCTTCACCAACCGCACGCCCCCGAAAAAAGCCAAATAATAGCGGGCTCATCCTCAAGCTCGGTCTTCGATCGTTTTCCACAGCTCATGTGCGGCGCGCATGGCGTTGGCCGGAACGGGCGACCTCAGAGAACGTTGTTCGAGCACAACCCGGAGGGCAACGCGCTATGGACTGGAACATCCTGCCGCTGCAAATCATACTTGCCTGCCAAGGCATTGCTATCATTGGCGTTTCAGTGATGTTGATCTACGGCAGCTATCGCGACAGAAGTGAAATCGCCGATCGCAAACCCAGGCGGCCCCGTTCCTAATGCGCCTTCGCATCGGGAAGCCATTCGGGACGGAGTGCCGGTTCCAGGTCGGCCTATCCGCCGGTTCCACAGGCGGCGATGGGCGCATTCGCAACACAAGCCGCCTTTGTAGCGGTCTCGATGCAACTTTCCTGCAGGTGCCCGGTTCTAGCGTCGGTTACACGCGCTTTCCGGAGACGATCTATGCTTCACGGCCCCAGGTCGCGGTCGCTACCGCGGATCCCGATCCGGGATCCTTCTTCCCTGGTCCTTTGGTTTCTGCTCGGGGTGGCGTTGGTGAGCCTTGTTTTTACCACCCGCCAAATTCCCGAAACGGCCCAGAATAATGTTGCGCTCAACGCAACGTCTACGACCCCGGCGAACCTCTAAATCGCACCGATGCTTAAAGGCGGGCGTTACTTCTGATCGCCGCGACCGTTTGCTTCGGGCGATGCTCGAGCCGGACAATGTCGGCAGGCTCATAGCGCCGCTCCCATTCGGCGCGCGCAGCAATGACGAGCCGACGTATATCGGCGGATGCGTAGTCCGGCTGCTTCGGGTCGGTCTGGCGTGAGGTCTCCACGACGAGGACGGTCCGGCCGGTAAGCCGGCCAGCGTGAAGCTCCCCTTCAATATACATCAGTTCGATTCCCGCGTGCATAATACTCTCTCGCGCAGCGATCGTCCTCCACTCTCCGGTTTCCGTCGCACCAAGTGAAGGGGCGGCCATAGTTATGCACTGCAGATTTCACATCAGGCACCGGGGCCAGGGCCCCGGCGTTATCCTCGCCGGCGCTGCTCGGATTGCTGAGCCAACGGCCGCGTGTCGTTGCATCGGAATAAAAAACGGGACGCCCCCTTGGGGACGTCCCGTTCGCGCGTGTCCGGTTCCGATGACTTACGGCGTCGCCGGTGCCGGATTGTTGTTGGACGGCGCAGCTGGCGCGGGTGCCGGGGCCGGCGTCGTGGTTGACGGGGGCGTCGGGTTGACGGGATAGGGTTGAGGCGCCGATTGCGTCGTGGTCGACGTGGTATTGTCGACCGTCGGCGTCGCTCGGCCGTAGAAGTACCATGCCGCTATTGCGGCCGCGATAATGAGCAGGGCGATCACACCCCACGACGATCCGTAGGTCGTCGGCCGTACCAAGTCATCGACCTCACGGCGCTCGCCAGTCTGGGGATCGGTGTAAATAGCCATTGGGGTTCTCCTAAGTTGGCATAGGAAGAAAACGGCCCGCTCGCTGCGCGAGTTCCCATCGTATGTGTGAAGATCGATCGCGGTTTCGGAGCCGTCCGGCGCGCCCGGACTCTGCGGAGGGTGAATTGCGTTGTGAGACAATGAGTTGAAACGAAAAGAGAGCGGCGCTTTGGGCCGCTCTCTTTCGAGCTTATCGCTCAGACAGAACCGCTATTGGGGACGGCGTGTGTTCTGCCTCAGCCGATGGAGACTTCGGGGGTGAAGTCATCCCGTAAATCCGGGAGCAACAACTACGCGGCACGACTGCTGCCGTCGGCGAATAGAAACAAATCTGATTTGGGTCTTACCCGGCAAGCCCCATCAATGGCGCAGGGCTGTTTCGGCCAAACCTGTGACGCCTAGGCACCAACAGCTGCCGGGCGACCTCAAGCTGCAATCAATGCATTGAGACCAAAGTCGACTTTTCAGCGGCCGCTACATTTCGGCTTTGAGGCTTCGCTCGACGATCCGCGCCGGACAATCGGCGTCCGCCATCGTGTCGTCTCTTTCCTCACCACCGGCCCACTTCACCCATCCCGCGACGCGCGCCTTTGGAAGCCCTGCCTTCGGGGTAGCAGCAGGCGACGACGGCTTGCTTTCGGCGGCGTCGATAGAAGCCGCAAGCGCAACGACTGAGATATCGGGCGGCTTCAGCGCTCGCGCCTCTACGGCGTAATGCGCCGGTTGCCAGGCTGCGGTGCGCGCCTGGGCTTCGAGGCCGCGATCGACGCGAGACGGTGTCGGCGAGGACGCACCATCAAGAGCCAGGGCCTCAGCGGCGTTGCGCAGGAGCGCCGCGCCGAGCTCCGTGGCAAGCGTTGCAACACCTGCTACCGACGCAACATAAAACAGCAACCCTGCGATCGGGGGATATCGCATAAGCAAATGCCTGTCGAACCTCGAGTGCAAACGGACGAGCGCGCACTCCGTTCCGGATCCTCGTAAATGAAAAAGGCCTGTTGGCCGTTGCGAAGCGCCATCACGGTAAATGCGGCCCGCCAATTCAGCTTTTCGCGGCGACGGCTAAGCAGCCACGCTGGCGGCACTGTCTTCTGGCGTCATCCGGCGTAAGATCATCAGCAATACCGAACCATAGGCGTCGATGCGGAGTTCCGTCATTGCACCAATCGGAGACTTTCGAAGGACCCCAATGCGCCAGCCCCTCGTCGTGAACATCCCGCACACTCTCGGCAAGGACGAAGCCATCCGCCGGATGAAGTCGGGATTCGCGAGCGTCTCGTCGCGCGTACCGTTCCTGCAGATCGAGGAGCAGAGCTGGACCGATAACCGGCTGACGTTCAAGATTGCCGCGTTGGGCCAATCGGCGTCGGGGACAGCCGACATCGACGACGCGAACGTGCATATCGAGGTCATGCTGCCCTGGCTCATGCAGAGGGTCGCCGAGCTTGTGCAGAGCGCGATCAAATCTCGGACGCAGATCCTGCTGGAAAAGAAGTAGACGCCGGCGGCTCTATGCGGACGCTGAACGACCCCTGATTACTTCGCCATGTCGTCGAGACATGGATAGGCCGTTGTCAGAGCATCCGTGGCGCGCGTGATGAAGGGCAATGAAAGCTTTTCGGGCTTCGCCTTCAATTCACGGATAATCGTCACGCGGAGATCGTCGAGGCGCAAGACGTTTGGAGCGCACCACGCAACGTGGATGCCGCTCTCGCGATTGAAATTATTGGTGTCGAGAAGCGCCTGCAGATAACCGATGCAGGCCATGTCCGATTTTTCGCAATGGGACAACCAGAACTTAGCTGCATGAATGTCCTGTTCCGTGCGCAACGGCCTGGCTTGGAGCGGCACCATTTGCAGCATCAACGCACAACAAGCGACGGTCAACAAACCCTTGGACAGCGATCTAACCTTTCAAACGCGGGCAACGCCGCAACATTACAAAACCGACCGCGCCTATGGCCTCAGGTCCTGCAGCATCTTCGTTGCAGGACTTGCTCGTACTCCATCGGGGATGCGTTGTCTCTCATTCTTGCGCATGTCCCCACACTAATCCGCCGCGTCTTGCGGAAGGAAAAATTTTGCACGAGTTCGGATCTATCTTGGCCGGATTATTGCGACCGATTGATACACAGCGTACCGCATCCGGTTGCCGCGCTCACCTGCTCCCGTTTCCAAACGTTTTCACCCGGTCTATTTTTTCGGATGAATACCGCCTAACATCGTTGCGCAGATGAATTGGAGCGTACCCGTTGAGCGAAGATCCATACAAGGTCCTCGGGGTCGGTCGAGATGCCTCGCAGGACGACATCCAGAAAGCATACCGGAAGCTTGCTAAGAAGCTGCACCCTGATCTCAATCCAGGCAATAAAGCCGCCGAAGATGAATTCAAGAAGGTTTCGGGCGCCTACGATCTGTTAGGCGACGCCGACAAGCGCGCGCGTTACGACCGGGGCGAGATCGACGCGTCCGGCGCCGAGCAACGACAACAGCGCGAGTACTACCGCAACTATGCAGGCGGCAACGCCGACCAGTACACGACATCGGAAGGGTTCTCCGACTTTTCTGGTGACGACGATATCTTTTCGACGATTTTCAGACGCGGGGCCCGCAGCAACGTCCGCATGCGCGGACAAGATGCGCATTACAGGCTGGAACTCGACTTCCTCGATGCCGTCAACGGCGGCACGAAACAACTGACACTTCCGGACGGCTCGGTGTTGGATGTCTCCATCCCAGCGGGCACGCGCGAGGGGCAAACGCTGCGCCTGCGCGGCAAGGGCGGGCCGGGCTTCAACGGCGGGTCGCCAGGGGACGCGCTGATCGAGATCGCCATCCGTCCGCATCCCGTTTTTACGCGCAAGGGCGACGACATCCACGTCGACCTGCAGTTGCCGCTCACCGATGCCGTGCTGGGCGGCAAGATCAACGTCCCGACGATCGACGGTCCGGTGACGATGACGGTGCCGAAATGGTCGAATTCCGGTCGCGTCCTTCGCCTCAAGGGAAAGGGCGCGCGTCGCTCCGACGGCACGGCTGGCGACGAGTACGTCACGCTCCGCATCGTTCTTCCGGATAAGCCGGACCCACAGCTCGAAAAGCTCGTGCAGGAGTGGCGCGACGGCCGCGGCACGCAGCAGCAAAGCACGGAGGCCTGAGATGCGCTATCGAGAGTTCCTCATGCGCGCACGCATCGAAGATAACGTGCTGCAGGAATGGGTCGCTGCCGGCTGGCTCATTCCGGGCGACGATGACGGGGAAACCAACTTTTCCGACTTGGACCTGGCGAGAGCACAGCTGATCAACGATCTCAAAGGCGACATCGGCGTTAACGACGAAGG
>JAICLG010000037.1 GCA_025927515.1 Hyphomicrobium sp. | reverse complement strand
TCAAGCTGGGCGACATCCTCAACGGTCTTCGCCCGTCGGAAGAGAGAGAGCGCGAGGGCCTCGACATCACCGATCACGGCGAGAGCGCTTACCACTACTGAGTCAATTGAACCGCGGCTCGTCCTCCGGGCCGCGGTATCTCGATCACGAACACCCGAGCACGCGTCTCCTCCCTCGACGTGCTCAACTGAGGCCCGGAGCGTCGCGCTGCCGGGCCTTTTTTTGCACGCCAGATTTTCGGCTCTAGATTTCGATGATCACTTCGGCGCGCCGCGGTACGGCCCGAAGGACACGCCTGAGATCTGCCGCACGCAGCGCCACGCATCCTTCGGTTGCCGGGAAACCGGAGCGAGCGAGATGCATGAAGATAGCGCTTCCGCGATTCTTGATCCGCGGAACATCGTTATAGCCGAGCACTACGACGACATCGTAGAGTCCGTCGTCGCGCCAAAGCCGTTCCGCGCTTTGCCGGTAAGGCAGCGAGACAGGTCGATTGTAATTGCGGTCCGAAGGACTATCGCACCAGCCGGCGTCTCGGTGAAGCGCGCGCCGTTGCAGAATTGTCCCCGGCATCATGCCGGGTCGAGGTTTGTAATACACGGTGCGCAATGGAAATCGCCCACGCGGAGTTGCACCATCGCCCTCTTTCTTCAACGCCTTGACGCCGGAGCGGCCGAGCGCGCAAGGCACGCGAAAGGCTCCGAATACGAGATGCCCCCGTTGCGCTGCCGCATTCAGTGCCCGGACAACAAGCTTGGCGGATGCACCGCACCGTTGTATCGACCTTCTTGACGGCATGGGGAACCGCCCATTCCTCTTGTCTGTTTGCCACCAAAGCCTATGTTGCGCGTGCGCCCGATGCTAGTCTCAGCGTCCCGATGCGTCCCAAGAAAAACTGGAGCCCTTCTCCATGAGCACGGCCCGAAAGGTCCTTCTCGTCGATGACGACGAAGATTTGCGCACATCACTGAAGGACCAGCTCGTCCTGCACGACGAATTTGAGGTTTACGAGGCCGGCACAGCGAGCAAAGGAATGGAAGCCGCGAAGACCGGCCGCTTCGATCTTGTCGTCTTCGACGTCGGCCTCCCGGATATGGATGGCCGCGAAGCCGTAAAGCTTCTCCGCAAGTCGGGATACAAGACGCCGATCGTTATGCTGACCGGAAACACCTCTGATGCCGACCAGATTTTGGGACTGGACGCCGGTGCCAACGACTACGTTCTGAAACCTTTCAAATTTGCGGTGCTTTTGGCGAGAATCCGTGCCCAGCTTCGCCAGCACGAGCAAAGCGAAGACGCCATCTTCGCCATCGGGCCGTACACGTTCAAGCCCGCGTCCAAACTTCTCGTCGATCACGCGGGAAGTAAAATTCGCCTGACGGAAAAAGAAACCTCGATACTCAAGTATCTCTACCGCTCAGGCGACAAGGTCGTCTCCCGCGACGTGCTGCTGCATGAGGTCTGGGGATACAACGCCGGGGTCACGACACATACGCTTGAAACGCACATCTACCGGTTGCGTCAGAAGATAGAAAAAGATCCGTCAAACGCAGAGCTTCTGATCACTGAAAGCGGCGGTTACAAACTGGCCCCGTAGCAATTGGTCGCGCCGTTGCGTCCTCCACACCCGTCCACAGGCACATGCCGCTTTTGCGCTTATGCGCATTCAGTGGGCGCGTGACTCATGTATTGAAAAACAAGCGGCTCATGCGAGCCGCTTCGTACGCTTGCGTTTCAATGATCTCCTTTTTCTGCGAATGGATAGATGGCCGCCGAAGCCCTCGTCATACCGTTTCTGTCGCTACCGCTCTTTCGAGATTTGAAAGCGAAGCAACTCGGTGAAATTGCGCGCAGCGCCGAGCGCATCATCTATCATCCAGGCGACGTCATCGTCGCCGAAGACCAGCATAGCGATGCCGCAATACTGATCGTATCCGGACCATGCGCGCGGCAAACAAAGTCAGGCGATGCGACTACCGAAGAATTGCTTCCCGAAGGGTCGCTCATAGCCGAGCTCGCAATGCTCGTTGAACTCGTTCATCCCGCAACGATCGTTGCAAAAGGCCAAGTAAAAGGACTCCGCCTGTCGCGCGAAAAGATGCAAGAGCTTATGCAGAGCGACGTGGATCTCGCGTCGCACTTTTCCTCTCACATCCTGAAACGGCTGCACGCGATGGCCCAGGATCTGCTGACCGTCGATAGCTTGCTCTTGAACTCGGCGGAGCTGGCGACGTCGGGAGAACAACTTACGCTTGAAAAGCCGGTGCGTGCGCACGCGGCCCTTTGAGAAATTTGAGGCCGGAAATTTGAGGCTGGAAAAGAGTGCGCCCAGTCCCGGGGGGAGGGACTGGGCGCTATGCGCTTATCGCGCTCGGTATCGGGAGGGAAACCGATACCAGAGGCGGCGTCTTCGGCTAGACGGGGGGCACTACCGAATACAGGGTGACGCCACCTGCATGGCTTTGAGTTAAGCGCAAAGCATGGGAATTCAATAGGGGCCGCGAGAGCCCTTCACGAAAATGTGAAGAGCTAGGAATAAATATCCACAGCTTACGTATTGCCTTCGGGCAAATACGCAACACCCTGATTCGTCAGGAAAAATGCTCAATTCGGCGTCGAACGTTTTGGTCCAAGTGGCTGAATTTTAAACAAATTTCCATCAAGATCATCGCTCTTTTGGAGCTGCGTCAACTGAACTCGGGTGTCCAAACCTTGGGCGTCGGTGGTCACCCACTCCTTCAATTCCATGGTCGGCTTCGTCGCCAAATAGAGCTTGATTTTTCCCGGTGCGTCCGGGTCCTTGTCTTCGAGGCCTAGCACGATCAGATCGTCGGCCTGCTGCACATCCATAATTTTTGCATCGCGAAGAAGATTGACGTCCTTGCGCAGAAGCAATCGGAAAGGCGTCTGATCGAGCGAGACGCGATCTTCGTTATTCAGGTCGAGATCCTGGATCGCGAGATTCACGCCGTCGGAAACGATGATTTGCCGCGATGGCAAGGCGTAATCGAAGCGGAAGCGCCCAGGTCGCTTGACGAAGAACTTGCCTTTCATGCGATTGTTGTTGGAATCGATCTGAACGAACGTGCCCTTTAGACCTTGCAGCGACTCGAAATAGTCGCTGACTTTTTGCACGATCTTTGTCTGCTGCTCATCGAGGACGATGCTGCCATCCGTATTGGCCGGCTCGACTTGGCCCGTCCAACCGGCAACGGCGGGTTTGCTTTTCCTGACAACCGGACTGGCGATCGTATCCATCGGCCCGTCTGCGTCCTGGCTCAAAGCCGCATCGCAAAATGCAACTGTAATGGCCGCAACAACAGCCAACAGACGCAGGAAATCCCTCATATATCTCCCCATCGCGCAGCCCCCATGAGCCCGAGGCCCAGCGGGCTCCACTCGCAGATTACTCGTTTCGGCAAAGAATGCGTCCAGAACTAGGCGAATCGCATTCCCTCATGGGTAATGCTTTCAACCAGTGTATCGCAAGCGTCGGCGAGCATTTCGCCGGAGGACTTATGCTCAACTTTATGCCGCTGCATCGGCGCCGCTTCCGCGAGGCATGAGAATCTCGCGTTTGCCGACTCCATTGGCCGCAGAAATCAAACCCTCGCGCTCCATGCGTTCGATGAGATCTGCAGCCCTGTTGTAGCCGATCGAAAGCCGTCGCTGGATATAACTGGTCGACGCCTTGCCGTCGCGCATCACGATAGCAACGGCGCGATCATAAAGATCTTCTTCGCCCGTCCCTGGCCCGCTCTGCGCAATCTCCGATTGCGGCGGCGTATCTGTAATGCCTTCGACGTAGTTTGGCTCGCCTTCCTCTCGCAGCGCATCGGCGAACGCGACGACTTCTTCGTCGGAAACGTAAGCGCCGTGCACGCGCACGAACTGACCCGCGCCAGTCGAATAAAGCATGTCGCCCTGGCCGAGCAGCTGTTCGGCACCCTGCTCGTTGAGGATCGTGCGGCTGTCGATCTTGGACGTCACCTTGAACGAAATACGCGTCGGGAAATTGGCCTTGATTGTCCCGGTGATGACATCGACGGACGGACGCTGCGTCGCCATGATCAAATGGATGCCGGCGGCACGCGCCATCTGCGCAAGACGCTGCACGGAAGCCTCGACCTCGCGCCCTGCAACCATCATCAGGTCCGCGAACTCATCGACGATCAGAACGATGCGATGATAGGGCTCGAGCTCCATCGTCTGCGTTTCGAACCGGGCCTGACCCGATTTATCGAAGCCCGTCTGCACCGTGCGCGAGAGCGTTTCGCCGCGCTTCTTCGCGTTGCGGACACGATTGTTGAAGACATCGATGTTGCGAACCGACAGCGCCGACATGCTCTTGTAGCGCTCTTCCATTTCCCGGACGGCCCAGTTCAACGCCGCGACCGCTTTATGCGGATCGGTGATGACGGGCGTCAAAAGATGCGGAATGCCGTTGTAAACCGATAGCTCGAGCATCTTCGGATCGATCATCAGCATGCGGCACTCATCGGGCGAATGCCGATAGAGCAGCGACAACACCATCGCGTTGATGCCGACCGATTTGCCGGAACCCGTCGTTCCCGCAACGAGGAGATGCGGCATGCGCGCAAGATCGGCGACCACCGGCTCACCACCAATCGACTTGCCGAGGCCAAGCGGCAGGGTCAGCGCGTCCGTCTTGAAGTGTTCGGCTTCGAGGATTTCCCGCAGCAGAACTGTTTCGCGCCGCGTATTCGGCAATTCCAGCCCGATGGCGTTCCGCCCTGGCACAACGGCGGCGCGCACGGACGAAAGACTCATCGAGCGCGCGATATCTTCCGCGAGCCCGATAATCCGCGACGACTTGGTTCCTCGAGAAGGCTCGAACTCATAAAGCGTCACGACAGGGCCAGGACGAATGTCCTTGACCTCGCCTTTGACGCCGAAATCCGCAAGCACATCCTCGAGCAATCGCGCATTGCCGCGCATGACCGTCTGCGAAAGCTCCGGATTGGGTTTGGCTGACGGGGCTCGCTTGAACACGTTGAGGGACGGCCGCTTCCACTGCGGCGCAACGCTCTTTCGTAGACCGCCAAGGAGACCGTTTGCCACCTTCGCGGCAGGAGCGGCAACAGGGGCGACGCGAACCGGTTCCGGCAGCGGCGGCGGTGCAGCGATTTCGGCGGCTCGCCGCGGCGGCGCGGGCGGGATGGCAATCTTGCTCGACGCTGGCGCGAAGCGCGCAGCCATCGCGCGGCTCGAATCTTCGATATTGTCGTCAAAATCGTAAGACGCATCGAGAGCGTCGTCGGCGTGAATATCTTCGATACCGAGTTCCAAATCGGTCGCCCGTTCCGAACCGCGAAGCGAAGCAGGCATGGCGCGGGAATGCGCCGCGAACGTCCGCTCGCGATGGAACTTGAGATCGCCTGGAAGCTCAGGTTCGAACCGTCCGCGTGCATCGGGCGCGTGGATCAAACGCTGTGGGGCCGCCTGCGCAGCAAACGCTTCGAGCGGCGTATAAGGCACAGCGCTGCCGCTCCGGCCGCGAACACGCGCCCAAAAACCGGGGGCGCGAAGATTTGCAAGCGCCGGCGCCATTTCCGTTTCAGCGCGCGATCTTGTTACCAGATAGCGCACAGTCGCTCGGAGCAAACGCAATAGGCTCTTCGTCATGGCTTCGGCTTCGAACCCGATCGCCTTGCCAGTGATCTGATAAGCCGCAGCCGCAAGCACCAATCCGGCCGCGACCGGTGCCCGGCCTTCGTTGATGAAGCTGAAAACTCTGGCCACCAAATTCAGCGTTGCGTCGCCGAGCAGGCCGCCATATCCGTGCCGCAGCGGCCAGCCTGCAAAGAGCGGAAGTGACGACAGCGCACCGGCGACAGCCAAAACGGCAATGGGATAAAACAGGATCTTCGAGCGCCAGCCCTCGACGCGCTCGGAACGGATCAGCTCCAGGCTCCAGACGAGCGGCACAATGAGCGCGAACACGGCCGCGAAACCAAGCGTCTGAAACAGCAGATCGGAAACGACCGCCCCCGCCGCGCCGCCGAAATTGCGAGGCTGCATCGTCGTCGTATGCGTCAGGCTCGGATCGAGCACCGACCAAGAAACCAGGCTCGCCCAGACGGCCACCGTCGCGGCAAGCAGTAAAACCCCGCCGAAGCGGGCTAGCCAGCCTAGAAGCCGGTCCTCCAACGACTGCGGTAGCAGCCGCTGAGGATCGATCCCTCTCGTATCGAGCGACATCTCAGCGAACGTACTTCTTTGACGCAGCACGGAAATTCGTGCGTTCGAGCGCCCTTCAAACTGTCCCGGACTTTCACCAGCCACGCGCACCTCACGCGCGCGATTGGTTGTCCTGCCCGGTCCAGGCCGAAAAGGCTGCCAGCGGTAACCTTGACGCCAGGGCGTTGCCATATGGTTACCGCGACGGCGCCGAGACCCCTGAATCGACTCGTATCGAGCCAATCACTGTCGTTGCGCGCAATGTACGGGGATACTCGGCCGGCACTCGGCACCGCAAAAGATAAGTTGTGCCCGCAAGACTCCGTCGGTCCGCGGACACCGCCGCTCAACGCCGTGCGCGTGCAAGACTTCGGGACGCGGGCGCCCCGAATATCCGGCGAAAGGCATGCGCGAAGTGCGCCTGGTCGCAATATCCCGCCCCATGCGCTGCCATCGTCAGATTGCTTCCCGCGACGACGTCACGAACGGCCATTCGCATTCTGCGCCAGCCCAAGTAGCGCCGATAAGAGACGCCGATCTCGCCTTTGAAAACGTGCTGAAAGCGCGACGTCGAAAGACCGGCACGCCGCGCCGCTATCGCGACGGGAGGATGACGCCCCGTCCAAGCCTCGTCCACACCCGCCTCATCGGCGGCGAGCAAATCGATTGTATGGGCAATCCGCTCATCGACCTTTCGCCGAGCGCCGCCATTCATGAAGCACACGAGATCTTCGATGGCAGCGGCGACCCAAGCCGGACTTTTGGGATCTTCATAAAGAGCGCGAATAAGCGAGATTTCACCTCGTCGCCCGACGACCGCGCCCGGAATTTCCCACGCCTCGCCGATCAAGCGCGCAAGACCGTCAACGGATGCCGCGTTCGGTTCGACATAAACAACGGCCAACGGCCGCCCACTGGCATCGAACTCGTAGGAGGTGCCTGCGCGAATGACGGCGGTTCGGCACCTCACCCACTCCGTGGTCCCGACCCTGAGCGCGAAATCATCGTAGAGACCGGCGAGCAGCACGGACGTGCTGTGGCTGTGAGGCGCGTTTCGTCCAAGGCAGCCTGCAAACAGCATTCGGCTATCCGCAACATGCCACAATGGCTGCAGGATATCGGCCCGAAAGGCAGCAGGTTCATACAAGCCAAGTTCTCCGTTCACGTCGTACCTTGGAAACCACTTGCGTAGGACGCGCAAAAGTCCGGCGCAACATTTTTGACGCAACACGAGGAACGCGTGAGCCGATGAAAGTCCCTTCTTTCGATTGCGATCGCCGGAAGCTGTTGGCAACGAGCCTCTGCCTCGCGGCCCTGCCTGCGCTTGCGATAAGATCGAGCACGAGCGCCAAAGCCGCGGCCGCAATGCTTGGCGCATGGCAGCCCAAATTCTACCGCTTCAAACTTGGCGGCTTCGAAATCACAACGATCTCGGATTCCGACGCGTTCATTGACGGTCCATTTCCGCTCATCGGTGGAAATGCACCGGAATCGGAGGTCCGCACGTTGATGCGCGATAATCTTTTGCCCGAGCAAACCTATCAGCCCGGGTTCTCGCCAACCGTCGTCAACACCGGGCGAGAGCTTATCCTGATCGACGCGGGAAACGGATCAAATGGATTCGTGCCACGCCCCGCTGGCGGCTGGCTCGCGGCACAGCTTAAGCCGGCGGGTTTCGATCCGGCGGATATCGACATCGTTTTGCTGAGCCACGGACACCCCGATCATATCGGCGGCATTATCGAGGACGGAAAACCGCTCTTCCCCAACGCGCGCTATGTGATTGCCCAGCGCGAGCACGATTTCTGGATGCCCAAAGGAAAACTAAGCGATGATCTCGAAAAATTTGCGAAGGTCTACAGAACGAATTCGAAACCGGTTGAAGGCAAGTTCAGTTTCATCAAGTCCGGAGACGACGTCGTCTCCGGCATCCATGCCATAGAAGCCCCCGGACACACGCCCGGCCACCTCGTCTTCGTCATCGAAAGCGAGGGTAAATCCCTGCTGTGGTGGGGAGATTGCGCACACCATCAGGTGGCATCGCTCGCACGGCCGGACTGGGAGTGCGTTTTCGATGCCGACAGGCAGCAGGGCGCAAAAACCCGCCGTCGCATTTTCGATATGGCGGCGACGGACCGGCTTGCGGTCATTGGCTATCACATGCCGTTCCCGTCCCTCGGCTTTGTCGAGAGACGAACACCAGGAAGTTACCGCTGGCTTCCGCACAGCTATCAGCTCAGTCTTTAGCCGAGACCGTTTCGAAGTTTTCGGACGGGCACACCAAATCCTTGGATGCCCGTCCGAACTGATGAGAGGCTTAGCCCGCGCGGAACACGGCTCCGGCGACCGACATCGGCCGCTCGCGAACGCGGTTGCCGTCGTTGCCGGACTTCACGATCCATTTGCCGTTTGCAGATCGCCCCGTGATGATGCCGACATGATGCGGCCAGACCACCACGGCGCCGACTTGCGGACCGCTCGGGCGACCGTAGTGCCGCCAGTTGGCAGCGAGATTGTATTCCGGACCTCCGCCAAGCTGAGTGCGCATCCACCAGCCACACCAGGCGCGCGGACGGCCACCGACTGCTGCGTATCGACGTCCGGAATAATGATGCCGGCCATAATGGCCACGCTGCGCGTAATGCCTGTAGCCATGCTGCCGGTATGCAGCCCTCCGATAGGAATGGCGGTCGCGTTGCGCGTACCGCCCATACGAACGACCACGGTAAGCGTAGCTGGAGTACCGGTGTCCCCTGCGGTGCGAATAACGATACTTTGCGTATCGCCTTTTCGCCACCCAATGCGCGTGTGCGCGCTCAACCCCATGGCCCTTGCCATAGTACGGATGAGCCTCGACCGACGGCACGCCGACCAGAACTGCCAGCAGCGCCGCGATTGCAAACAAGCTCAATCGCATTTTTACTCTCCTCACTTGTCTTCACAAACGGCGCGCATCCAGCGGGCTAATGCGGCGGAAACAAGAGAGGATTCGCCGCGCGTCATATCGTCATCGGTCTATGCAACTATGACGCGCAGGAGGAATTTTTTTGATTTTCTCGAAACTTAGCGCAAAATGTTGCGCATACTGATCATCAGAGCACTACCAATAAGCGAAGAAATTGTGAAGATTGCGAACGGATTTTCGCGAACTGTGATCGCATTTTAATGCTGTTACAGGTGCTTATTTGGTCAATCGGTGTGGCGATCATCCGCATCTGCGCGCCGCAATATCTGCAATTTTGATTGGGGTGCATCGGTGGAATATCGACGGCTTGGCGCGTCCGGATTGACGGTTCCGCTCTTGAGTTTCGGCGCGGCAACGTTTGGCGGCACGAGCGAGTTCTTCAGAGCCTGGGGTGCAATCGACACCGCCGAAGCCCGTCGCATGATCGATTTATGTCTCGACGCCGGCGTGACCCTGTTCGACACCGCGGATATTTATTCAAACGGCGTATCGGAAGAAGTTCTTGGCACAGCCATCAAGGGCCGCCGCGACAAGGCTTTGATTTCGACCAAAGCGACCTTCCGCTTCGGCGCCGATCCCAATGCAGTCGGGTCATCACGTTTTCATCTGCTGAAATCCTGTGACGAAGCCCTCAAACGGCTCCAGACGGACCATATCGATATTTTCCAGCTTCACGGCTTCGACGCCCTGACGCCGCCCGAGGAAGTGCTTTCGACCCTCGATCAATTGGTCCGCGCGGGAAAGATTCGTTACGTCGGCGTCTCGAATTTTTCGGGCTGGCACCTGATGAAATCGCTCGCCGTTGCCGATCGCTACGGCTATCCGCGCTATGTCGCTAATCAGACCTATTATTCGCTGCTTGGCCGCGACTACGAATGGGAGCTGATGCCGCTCGGCATAGATCAAGGCGTCGGCGCACTCGTCTGGAGCCCGCTCGGCTGGGGACGTCTGACCGGCAAAATCCGTCGCGGACAGCCGCTTCCCGAAACCAGCCGCTTGCATAAGACCGCGGGTAAAGGGCCACCCGCCAGTGATGAGCACCTGTTCAAGGTTGTCGATGCTCTCGACGAGATCGCCCGGGAAACCGGCAAGTCGATCCCGCAAATCGCGCTCAACTGGCTTTTCCAGCGCCCGACGGTGTCGAGCGTCATCATCGGTGCGCGCAATGAGAAGCAGCTCAAAGACAATCTCGGTGCCATCGGATGGAATCTGACATCCGAGCACATCAAGAAGCTCGACGCCGCCAGCGAAAAGGAAAAGCCATACCCCTATTGGCACCAATCAGGTTTTTCTGAGCGCAATCCGCCGCCCGTTTAATGGGAACAGGCAAAGCCTGTTGCAAAAGTCCGAGCACCACCAACATCCAAGCATGTCACACCCATGACGCACACCTTGCGTGTGTATCGCCTTGTTGAAGACGCGGAACCACGGGACGAAGCGATGACTGACGATCAGGACAAGTACGACCGCGCCGTAGCCGCGCGCATCGAAGCCCAAATCGCCGACAGCTTCGATGAAGAGTTGGAAATGGAGATGGACGACGAGCGCCTGCGCCGGTTGCTCGATGGTGAGGCTCTCGACGAGGGTGAGGCAGCAGGCCTGTTTGACCGCCAGGCCTACTTCAAGGAATTGTTCCGTCTGCAGCGCGAGCTCATCAAGCTGCAGGACTGGGTCGTAAATCAAAAGCTGAAAGTCGTCGTCCTGTTCGAAGGCCGGGATGCAGCGGGCAAGGGCGGCGTCATCAAGCGCATCACCCAGCGGCTCAATCCGCGTGTCGTCCGCGTCGTGGCGTTGCCCGCACCGAGCGAGCGCGAGCGCTCGCAATGGTACTTCCAGCGTTATGTCCCGCACCTGCCGGCCGGCGGAGAAATGGTTCTGTTCGACCGCTCTTGGTATAATCGCGCCGGCGTCGAACGCGTCATGGGATTTTGCTCAGAAACGGACGTCGAAGAATTCTTCCGCACCGTGCCTGAGTTCGAGAAGATGCTGATCCGGTCCGGTATCACGCTCATCAAGTATTGGTTCTCGATTTCCGACGACGAGCAGCACCTGCGCTTTCAGATGCGCATTCACGATCCGATCAAACAATGGAAGTTATCGCCGATGGATCTCGAATCCCGGCGGCGCTGGGAGGCTTATACGAAGGCGAAGGAAGCGATGATCGAGCGCACGCACATCGCCGAAGCGCCGTGGTGGATCGTCGAAGCCGATGACAAGAAACGCGCGCGTCTAAACTGCATTCATCACCTGCTGACGCAGATTCCCTACAAGGAGGTGTCACGACCTCCGGTCATATTGCCCAAGCGCGTGCACAATCCGGATTATCTGCGCACGCCCGTGCCGGACGATCTGTACGTCCCCTCGGTTTACTAGTTTTTAGGCGCGCGCGGTCAGCCGAAACTGACCGCCGATCATCGTCTCTAGAAACGGCCCATCCGTACATCGTCTTCCGGATTAGCACCGATCTTGTGGATCGAAACGTCGGCGCCGCGCCGCTCGTCGTCCGGTGACAAGCGCAATCCGAATGCGTAATCAACAAGCCAATAAACGAACGTACCAGCGCCAAATCCAAACGTCGCGCCGAGTATCGACCCGACGAGCTGCGCCTGGAATGTAACGCCGCCCATACCACCCAGCGCTACGAGACCGAAGATCCCGCAGGCGATTCCACCCCAAAGGCCGCACAGGCCATGCAGGGCCCAGACGCCGAGCACGTCGTCGATCTGCCATTTGTTGGTCGAGACTTGAAACATCGTGACGAACAACACACCGGCGACACCGCCGGTAATGAACGCGCCGATGGGATGCATCACATCCGACCCAGCGCATATCGCCACCAGACCTGCCAATGCGCCATTGTGAACGAAGCCCGGATCATTGCGGCCGGCAAAAAGAGCAGCAAGGATGCCGCCGCACATCGCCATCAGCGAATTAATCGCAACCAATCCGGAGACGGCTTTGAGGTTTTGCGCGCTCATGACGTTAAAGCCGAACCAGCCGATGCAGAGGAGCCAAGAACCCATGGCCAGCCACGGAATCGAGGACGGCGGCGGGCTTATCGCACGGCCTCGGTCGTACCGGCCGATCCGAGCGCCAAGCTGCCGCACCGCTCCAAGCGCCGCCCAGCCGCCGAACGCATGCACGACGATCGACCCGGCGAAATCCTTGAAAGGCGCACCAAGAAGGGATGCAAACAAACCGCTCTGGAGCCCGAAGTTTTGATTCCACACCGTGCCTTCGATCAACGGATAGGCAATGCCGACCATCAGCGCCGTTGCCACGCATTGCGGAATGAAACGCGCGCGCTCCGCGATACCGCCGGATATGATCGCAGGCACGGCCGCCGCAAACGTCGCGAGAAAAAAGAAGCGGACGAGTCCGTAGCCGTGAGTGCTGCTGATCTCCGGGGCCGACGCGAAAAACGTCACGCCGTATGCGATGGTGTATCCGATGGCGAAATAGACCGTCGTCGAGATGGCAAAATCGACAAGGATTTTGACCAGCGCATTGACCTGATTTTTATGCCGGACGGTGCCGACCTCGAGAAACGCAAAACCGCCGTGCATCGCGAATACGAGAATTGCGCCCATCAATAGGAAAAAGACATCAGCGCCTTGACCTGATTCCACCCCGTCCCCCTTGCCCGTTTTTTGTGATCGACCGCGAAGAAAAGCCCGAGGAACGGGCAATCGGTCGAAACGATGGGCAGGACGATCAAGAAATATGCCAAACACGTATTTCAGCTGGAAACACTTAGCCGTCAGAAGCCTAGCTCGAAAGCCAAGTGCACGGACCCGCGATATCCGCCTAGAAAACCGGCAAAGATGTCAGCAGACCTGCACAAGTTACAGGCAGAGAAATTCGCCGCAACGAACGGCACTTGCCAATCAACGAACGCGCCGCGGATTCACGTATAGATCCGCCTCTTGCTTTTGGATGGTGGGCTTGATGCGGCCGTTGCGAACGTCGCGCGCCAGGCTCTTCACGTGACGCCGGGCCTGCCGGTTAAAAACGATCATGCCCGTGAACAGCTTCATCACCTGAATGAGACGTGGATCGGCATGATCGCCGCGCACCTTGCAGCGCCACCTGCCGCCAATCGTCAATACCGCACCATCGATATGACCGACGTGCTCGCCGTGCTGATCGATCAACGTGTAGTCGCCGCCGAGGTTGATAAAATCCCGGCGGAACCGATAGAACTTGGGCTCGCCGCCGTGCATCAGAAAGAACGAGAAATTCTCCGGCAGGAACGGCCATTTGTAGGCTGAGCGTTCCAGATAGACGAGATAGTCATCTTCGCTCGTATTGATCGAATAGGTCGTGACCGGAAACCCGGCGGCGCCGAGAGTTTGTTGAACCGAGCGGCCAAGCATCATGTCCATGCTGGCCTTCCAATTCAGCGTTTCTGAAAACAGCTTGAAGACGAGCCGCTTGTCCATGCCGGACGCGTCTTTCCAAAGTTCCTTCCGGTAGCCGAGAACGCCTGTGCGTTCGCCGTTCTCGACGATCTCGGCAAAGATATCCATGTCGGTCGTGAATTGACGCGACTTGCCGCGATTACGCTGATGCTTCCACGGCCCGAACTCGATCGAGTTGAAATTCGTGATCCAGACGTGAACCTCGAAATCGTGCCACGTCTTGCGCGCGTCGGCCGTCGCGCCCTTTTCCGCTTTCTCAAGCTTCGTAGCCGCGCCCTCGGCTTGGCTCTCCTTCGCCTGCTCTAGAACTTCGGCCCGCGCGTCGTGCGCAGCCTCCGCTGCCGCCGCGTTGGCGTGAGCTTCGAGGGGATCTTTCTTCTGAGCGGACGCGGTCATGTCGGGCTCCTTGCGTATCTACGCTGAACAACGCTGCCGAATCAGCGTCAGAGCCTAGCACTGCGCTCCAGAATGGATGCGGCGCGCCGACAAAATGCCGTGGGAAAAGGCCTGTTATCGAGTGCCGAAAATCGCCGACCCGACCCGGACATGCGTCGCCCCGAACGCAATGGCGGCATCGAAATCGCTGCTCATACCCATGCTGAGACAATGCAAGTCTGTTTCCCGCGCGAGCTTCGCCAGGAAAGCGAAATGCACCGCGGGCTCCTCGTCGACCGGCGGAATGCACATCAACCCGATAATCGGAAGCTTCAGCTCCGTCCGGCAAAGCGCGACGAACGCTTTCGCCTCACGCGGCATGATACCGGCCTTTTGCGGCTCCTCGCCCGTATTCACCTGCACGAAGAGCTTGAGCGTCCGCTGTTGCTTCGCGATTTCATCCGCAATGGCTCGCGCGATCTTCTCGCGATCGATCGTATGGATGACGTCGAACAGCGTCACGGCCTCCTTGGCCTTGTTCGATTGCAACGGCCCGATCAGGTGCAGCTCCACGTCCGGAAACTCGGCCTTGAGAGCCGGCCATTTGCGCTCCGCCTCCTGAACGCGATTTTCGCCAAATACACGCTGTCCGGCGGCAAGCACCGGTTTTATGGCTTCACCGTCGAAAGTTTTCGAAACCGCGATCAGCTCGACGTCGGCCGGAGAACGTTTGACAGCATTTGCCGCAGAGACGATTTCGTCCCTTACGCGCTTTAACCTCTGCGGCGCGGTTTCGTGATAGCCGTCGTTCGTCACGTGCGTCCCTTCATCTGCTTCGCTCATTCATAATCCTTATGCCATCTCTGCAAACAAGTGTCGCAATCTTGTACGCAGCCTCAAGCATAGAGGTGGGGACCGGCTTACCAACCAAACGATAAATAGGAGTATCCATGCTTAAACTTGCAGACGCCCGCCGGATCATTGACGCCGCTGAAAAGAAGGCGATCGAAATCGGCCAGCCTATGAACATCGCGGTGGTCGACGAAGGCGCCAACCTTATTTCCCACATTCGCATGGACAAAGCCTGGATCGGCTCGATCAACATCGCGATCAACAAAGCTTTCACTGCGCGCGCTTTCAACATCTCGACAAAAGAGCTCGCCGAAAACAGCCAGCCCGGCGATCAGTTCTATGGAATTCATGTCTCGAACCATGATCGCGTCATGATCTTTGCAGGCGGCATCCCGCTGAAGGACTCGAATGGCGTCGTCATTGGCGCGATCGGCGTCTCGGGTGGCAGCGGCGTTCAGGATCAGACGGTTGCCGAAGCCGGTGCATCTGCG
>JAICLG010000044.1 GCA_025927515.1 Hyphomicrobium sp. | reverse complement strand
GAAGGAATGAAACACCGGCAACGCGTTGAACACCTTGTCGGTCCCGTTGCAGGAGACGCGCGTCAGGCTTTGCGCGCAGTTGGCGAGCAGGTTGCGATGGGAAAGAACGACGCCCTTCGGCAGACCTTCCGATCCCGAGGTGAAAAGGATCGCCGCCGGGCTGTTGCAGTCGCGTTGGACCTGCGGCGTGCCACCTCGCGCGAGCCCGCGAATCTTGTCGAAGAAAGTCACCGTCGCGCGTATGTCTTCGAGATAAATCACTCGCGCAATCGCGCCGATCGCCTGCACGAGCGCCTCGAAGTGCCCCTTCTCGATAAAGACGCGTGAAGTCAGAACGACCGAAACATTCGCAGCCTTGCATGCGGAAACGACGTTTGCCGCGCCCGCCGTGAAATTCAGCATGGCCGGAACGCGGCCCATCGTCTGAAGCGCGAAGAACGTTACTGCGACGCCTGCCGAATTAGGCAGGAGTACGCCGACCGCCTCGCCTTCGGGCGGCAACATCGGCGCGAGTTTTGATCCGAGCACCTGTGCGCCGACGATGAGCTTCTTGTAGGAAAGCTTCGTGCCGAGCGCATCTTCGATGGCGGGCTTACCTGTATCGCGTGTCTCTCGGGCCTGCACCAGCGCATCGAAGAGCGTTTGATCAATCGGCGTCGTCAGTACGGCGGAATCGGTCATCACGTCCTGCAACGCCAGGCCGGCGGCCAGTCGACGCTGCTTGCCGCGGAGATTTTGGTCGACCTTCAATTTGACCGGCGGCAGGATCGTTACGGTTGTCTTCGGAAACCATGCCTTCTTCGTCTGAGATTTGCTGAGATACCCGAAGTGCGAGCGTTCGAGGCCGTCGATGCGAACCGGTATGACGGGTGCATCCGCCTTGTCGGCGATCATCGCCGTGCCGTCGTAGACTTTCATCAAGCCGCCTGTGACAGTGAGGCGACCTTCCGGAAAGATCACCAGCGACGAGCCGTCTTTCACCTCTTGAATGAGATGGCGCATGCCGAGCGGCCGACTCGGATCGATGGCGTAAGATTTCGCAAGCTTCAGGAATGGCTTCACCCACCACGTTTTGGCCATGCCGGTATCGACGGCGAAGATCGCGTGCGAAGGAAGCAACGCGTGCATCAATCCCGCATCGAGCAGGCTGACGTGATTAGGCGCGATGATGGCTTTCTCGCCAAGCTTCGGCAGGTTCTCCAGGCCCTTGACTTCGAGATTGAAGAACGTTCGGAACAGGAAAACGCCGACGTCCTTCACGCCCTCGGCGCCCCAGGCGCGCAGCACGAGCGCCACGACGACGAGGTTCGAAACGCCGAGGCCGGCATAAAGCAGGGGCACAGACACTTTCTCGTATTGCAGAGCCGCGATCGCCAACCCGGCAAGCGTCATGAACGCCGCCGACAACACGTTGCACCCGGCGATAACGCGCGAGCGGTGATCGACTGGCGACCACGCCTGCACGGCTGCAAACGAAGGCACGATGTAAAGGCCGCCCGCGAATGCGATGCCTGCAAGATCGATCAGCATATGGATGCCGGTGAACGATGCGAGCGTCTCGGAAATCCCGAGCGGCGTCGGCGCGGGCACGATCGTCGATGCCAGCAGCGCCAGATCGATAAGGAACAATCCCATCAAAAGAGCGCCGATTGGCACGAGCGCCAGATTCGGCCGGTTCTTGCTGGCGCGCGCCGCTGCGATCGACCCAAGGGCAACGGCGATGGCGAACGTAAAGAGGGCAAGCGTGTAGACCGCGGGCGCGCCGTTGAGTGTCTGCGGGATGAGGTTCTGCAACAGCGCCAGAACGACCGCGCCAACCAACCAGAACCACGAAGTAATGAGTGCGCCTTGCCAAATGCGCCTGTCGCCGCGCAGATCTTTCAGCAGCGTACTGGTCGACGTGACGATATTCTTGTCGACGACGAGATCGGGCACGGTTGAGGGGGCCGGAGGGATGAGCCGCGCGCAAAGCCAGCCGAGAATTGAGATAACGACGATGGCGCCCGCGACGAGGCCGATCTCCCGGTCACTTCCCGATGCCAGATTGCCGCCGATCGTCCCGAGCAGGATGGCGATGAACGTCGCGCCTTCGATCAAGGCGTTACCGGCGGGAAGCTCTCTGATTTCGAGATGTGTCGGCAGCAATCCGTATTTTACCGGCCCGAAGAAAGCGCTGAGCGTTCCGAAAAGAACGAGCGCCGCAAACAGAAGCGGAACCGACGGCAGCAGGAACCCTAACGCGGCCAGCAGCGCGATCGGAATTTCAGCGAGCCGGACGCGTGCGGCAACTTTTGCCTTGTCGAATTTATCGGCGTATTGCCCGGCCAGCGCCGAGAACAGGAAGAACGGCAGAATGAGCGCCGCGCCCGCCAGCGTGCCGATCGCCGGACCGTCCTCCATCGCCAGCCGATAAACGACGAGCATGGCGAGGGCATTCTTCAAGAGGTTATCGTTCAGCGCCGCGAGCAGCTGGCTCCAGAAGAGGGGAGCGAAGCGCCGGGAAGACATCAATTGCGAGAACATCTGAATGATCCTCGGTGGCGGAGCGGCAACGGAACTTAGCCAATGCGGCGGATTGGCGATACTTTGACCTCTCGACCGGGTTTGCAGTAAAAAATCGCAAAATGCCCTAGTAAACGCCGCGCAATGGCCTACTTCCAGCGGGTCGGACGAGAGCACAGCCGATGCTGAATGCGATGAAGAGAATCGAACTGATCGTCAATGGCCTGAAGTCAGAAACGGCCGCGCGTACCCTTGCGGAGCTGATCGCTGAATGCGAGCTGTCGGACGCGAGGGTCGCAACCGCGCTGAACGGCCATTTCGTGCCGGAGGCGAGGCGTGCTAGCACTCAACTCGAAACTGGCGACCGCATCGAAATTGTCTCCGCGCGCCAAGGCGGCTAAAGCTGGGCTCTTCACGCCAGCATCCAGGAAAGATGAACATTCGCGATCAAGGTCTGCACAGGGAGCAAGCCCTTTCGCTCTACGGCGAGACGGTTTCCTCACGGCTTTTGCTCGGAACGGCGGGATACCCTTCACCGGCAATCCTGAGCAGCGCCGTCCAAGCTTCCGGTGCCTCTGTCGTCACGGTATCGCTGCGCCGCGAGGCGGCGGGCGGCAAGATCGGCGAGCGCTTTCTCGAGATCATCAAGAACCTCGGCGTGCGCGTGCTGCCGAATACGGCCGGGTGCCGGACGGCGCGTGAGGCGATCACGACAGCCCAGATGGCGCGCGAACTGTTCGGCACGGACTGGGTCAAGCTCGAAGTCATCGCCAACGATGACACGCTGCAACCCGATGTGTTCGGTCTCGTCGAAGCGGCGAGCGCGCTCGCGTCCGACGGCTTCAAGGTCTTTCCCTATACAACCGAGGACCTGTCCGTGGCGGAGCGGCTGCAACGCCTTGGATGCGAGATCATCATGCCGTGGGCGGCGCCGATCGGCAGCGGTCGCGGTCTTGCCAACGTCGCGGCGCTGACCAGCCTTCGTGCGTATTTCCCGGACGTGAAACTCATTATCGATGCTGGTATCGGCGCGCCGTCACACGCGGCGCTGGCGATGGAACTCGGCTACGATGCGGTGCTACTCAACACGGCAGTGGCAAAAGCGGCCGACCCGGTGTGCATGGCCAACGCCTTTGCGTCCGCGATCAACGCGGGCAGGATCGGCTTCGAAGCGGGTCTGATGCCGCCGCGCGATATGGCAGTCCCCTCGACGCCCGTCGCCGGCACGCCGTTCTTCGATCTCGAATGAGCAGAGCTTGAATCACGTGCCGGTAAAGCTCGCGCGTTTTTATCCCATCGTGCCGGATGTCGGCTGGCTCGAACGCATCGTGCCGCTCGGCGTCAAGCTCGTGCAGCTGAGGATCAAGGACGGTGCTTGGGACGACATCAGAGACCAGACGCGACGCGCCCTCGATGTGACGCGAGCGCATGGGTGTCAGCTGATCCTGAACGATTATTGGCAAATTGCGCTCGAATGCGGCGTAAACTTCGTTCACCTCGGCCAGGACGATCTCAAGAGCGCCGATCTCGCCGCGATCAGGAAAGCCGGAATTCGGGTCGGCATTTCGACGCACGACGAAAGCGAGCTCGCGGCGGCTCTCGGGGCGGAATCCGATTACGTAGCGCTGGGGCCGATATATGAAACCAAGCTAAAGGTCATGCCTTGGGCGCCTCAGGGTCTTGAAAAACTTGGACAATGGCGGACTAAAATTGGCAGCCTGCCGCTCGTCGCCATCGGCGGATTGACCCCTCAACGTGCCCCCGCGGTCGCTACCGCGGGAGCCGACACCTTGGCGGTCATTACCGACTTTATAACATCCCCGACCCCGGAAACGCGGGTTCTCGACTGGCTACGGTGGTCGGATGGAATAGGCCGGTAACGGTATTCGCGTATACGGAGCCGGATTTGACAGGTACGCGGGTTCAGGTCGAATACTTCCCGTTGACCGTCATCGAATATCCGGGACGTTTCGCGCGCATGCCATACAGGTTCAAGATCGACGAGCCGGTTGGGAAAGGCTTTCGCCGCATCGTGCGCGAACAACTCGACGTGGCGCTTCAGGAACTCGCCGCGCCGGAGGTGCACCCCAAAGGGGTCCACGAATGCCGCAAGGCTCTCAAACGCCTCCGAGCCCTCATCCGCCTGGTCGGTCCGGCGCTCGGGAAGGGTGAAGCACGGCGGCGGATAAAGGCATTGGGCAAGATTGCGCGGCTGCTCGCCGGCCAGCGCGATCGGACCGTCATGCTGGATACGGTTGCGAAACTCGCATCGGAAACGGGTGTGAACGGCGCGTCGATGTTGGCGCCGCTTAAAGCGCAGTTGGCGCATGGCTCGGGAGATGACCCGCGGCTTTTGGATGCCAAATGCGCAGCGAAGGCCCGGCTGCTGCTGTTTCGCGAGCTCAGAAAATTCTCGCGCGCGGATCTGAGCAAGCGCGGCTTCGCGGCGCTCGAAGCCGGCCTCGAAAAAAGTTATCGTCATGGCCGCAAGTCAATGAAAGTCGCCTACAGCGAACCCTCGGATGAAACCTTCCACACGTTGCGCAAATCCGTGCAATGGCATTGGCGGCAGATGAGCTTGCTTGCTCGCGCCTGGCCTAGCGAGTTCGCCGTCAGAGTCGATGCCGCGCGTGAACTTTCGCAGATCCTCGGAGACGATCATGATCTCGCCATGCTGATCGGCGCAACGGCGAAGGCCGAAAATATCTCCTACGACGACAAGGAAGCCATCATCGGGCTGTGCGTTCGCAAGCAGCAGGCATTGCGCGCCGCCGCCGAGCACCGTGTCGAACGCCTGTTCGCCGAACCCGCAAAGGCGTTTATGAAGCGCATCGGCGCTTATTGGAAATTCGCTCGCGTCGTGCCGATGTCGGACTTGGCGCCGATTGTTGTCGCGGGCAAAGGCGAAACAGGGCCGCGAGCGGTAGAGGCCGAAAGCCTACCAGCCGTCCAGGAGGTAAAGCCGGTGCCGTCGAAGCCGCGGCTTGCGGCGAAGAGCGCGACGGCAGCGCCATCGCAACGGCGCGCCTGAGCCACCACGTAGTGCAGGACCGTTTTCAAGAGCTGAGTGAGAAATGAACGAAGTACCGAATTCGACGGCATTTGCCGACAAGGAAATCACGCTTCCCGCCGGACATCAGCCAGTCAAAGTTGGCCGCATAGGTGTTCTCCTGCTCAATCTGGGCACGCCCGACGGCACGGGCTACTGGCCGATGCGCCGCTACCTCAAGGAATTCCTCTCCGACGAGCGTGTCATCGAGGAGCCACGATGGAAATGGTGGCCCATCCTGAACCTCATCATCCTGACCGTTCGCCCGGCGCGCAAGGGTCGTGACTACGCGACCATCTGGAACAACGAAAAGAACGAAAGCCCAATCAAGACGATCAGCCGTAGCCAAGCCGAGAAACTCGCCGAGCGGCTGAAGGATGAAAAAGGCATCATCGTCGATTGGGCCATGCGCTACGCAAATCCCACGACAGAAAGCCGGATTCTGGCGTTGAAGGATCAGGGCTGCGATCGCATCCTGCTGGTGCCGCTCTATCCGCAGTACGCGGCGGCAACGACCGCGACCGCCTGCGATCACGCTTTTCGCACGCTGATGAAGATGCGTTGGCAGCCGGCCGTTCGAGCCGCGCCTTCCTATCACGACGATCCGGCTTATATCGACGCTTTGGCGCGCTCGATCGAGCAAAGCCTCGCGAAGCTCGACTTTAAGCCCGAGAAGATCATCGCAACATTTCACGGCATGCCGCAAAAATATCTGGAGAAGGGCGACCCCTATCACTGCCAATGCCAGAAGACGTCGCGGCTGCTGCGCGAGAAGCTTGGGATCGCAGACGAGCGTTGGTTGACGACGTTCCAATCGCGCTTCGGAAATGATCCCTGGCTGCAGCCCTATACTGATAAGACGGTGGAAAGCCTCGCCAAGTCCGGGACGAAGAAAATCGCACTGGTAGCGCCCGGATTTTCAGCCGATTGCCTCGAAACGCTCGAAGAGCTGAATGTCGAGAACCGGCACATTTTTGAATCCAACGGCGGCGAGAAATTCGCTTACCTGCCGGCGCTCAACGATAGCCCGGAGGGCATCGATGTGATCGAGGCCGTCGTCCGCCGCGAGCTGATGGGCTGGATCTGATCGGTTCTCAGCGAGAGGCGATCACGCGACGCCAAGCCGGAGCAGGTCGTGAACGTGAATGAGGCCGACGGGCTTCTGTTTCTCGACCACGAACAGCGCTGTGATGGACGACGCGTTGATCAGTTCGAGGGCCGCCGAAGCCAGCAGTGACGGCGCAATGGTCTTGGGTTTCGCCGTCATGATGTCATCGACCGTGGCCTCGAGCAGGCTCGGCCCCATGTGCCGCCGCAAGTCGCCGTCGGTGATGACGCCGATCAGCCGCCCCCGCGTATCTGTGACGCCGACGCAGCCGAAACTCTTTTCGGTCATCGCGACGAGCGCATTCGCCATCGACTCGCCGCTCTTGATCAGCGGTAGCCGCTTGCCCCGGTGCATGATGTCCGAGACATATTTGAGGTTGGCCCCAAGCGAGCCGCCCGGATGAAAGATCTTGAAATCGTGCGCCGTGAAGCCGCGAGCCTCGAGCAGGGCAATCGCCAAGCTGTCGCCCATGGCGAGCTGCATCGTCGTCGAAGTCGTGGGTGCCAGGCCGTGCGGGCAGGCTTCCTTGGCGCGCGGTAGCAGCAATACGACGTCCGCCTGCTCGCCAAGCGCCGAATTCGCTTGCGAGGTGATCGCGATCAGCGGCACGGCGAAGCGGCGTGAATAGGTGATGACCGGCTTGAGCTCGACGGTTTCGCCTGACCAGGATAACGCCAGGATCAGATCGGAGCGCGTCACCATCCCGAGGTCGCCATGCGACGCCTCGCTTGGATGGACGAAGAATGCCGGTGTTCCCGTCGAAGCAAATGTGGCGGCGATTTTCTGACCGACATGGCCGCTCTTGCCGATGCCGGTCACGATCACGCGGCCTTTGACGGCTACCAAGCGGCGCATCGCATCTTCGAAAGGGGCAGCCAAAGGCCCTTCAAGCTCTTTGGCAAGCCGGACCAAGCCTTCGGATTCAAGGCCAAGCGTGCGCACGGCCGAGGCGAGGTTCGCCTCCATGCTCGCTTTCGCACCGTTGCCCGACGATTTGGCCCCCGGCTGGTGGAATGGAACAACCTTAGCCATCAGCGAACGTAGCCTCCCCCGAGGTGAGTCCGCTCCGTGCCGAATGAGCGAACTCGCACATCTGTATTAGCAAGTCTCTTGTATTGCCGCCAACGTCTCAAGTCGTAACTCTCTTTAAATGCACATTAACCAAGCATTTCTAAGGTGATATCGCAAAATCTTATGCGTTCACGTGACAGTTTTTCAGAGGCGCTCGCAAATGAGCGACCGGGGTCATGCCTGGTTTGTTATCAGCTCGGTCGCAATGGTGTTTGTGGGTTTTTCCGCACACGCCCCGTATGCGCACGCTCAAAATTCGAACCTGCAACAGACGACCAGCATAGACGAAACGTTCGCGTCTGGCCCGCCCCAACTGAGCACGGCAGGAGCGAATCCCCAGGAGATCGACGGCGATTCCGTTGCTCCCGGTGGCCCGCCATCGATTCCGGACGATGATCCAGCCTCCGAACCCGGCGAGCAGGATCCGCTTGATCCGCGGCCGCGAGCGGGTCACCGCAATCTCGACCAGGATGACGATCCGGATGGGGCCGCACGACCGGCTGCCGCCGACGACGGGGTCCTCGATTCTGCCGAGCCGCTGCCTTCCGAGGACGGCGCCGATACATTCCCAGTCGATGCGCGTAGCACTGACGAAATCCCCTTGTTCGCGAACCCGCCAGCGCCGCCCGACCCGCTGCTCTACCAGATCGAGGACATCAATCCGATAACCGACAATCGCAAGACGGCGCGCCTCTTTCGCCAGGAACCCTACGACCCGGTTGGCATTAAAGTTGGCAGCTTCGTTCTGTTTCCCGAACTCGATCTTGGAACATCCTATTATTCGAACGTCTTTCATGCGCCGTCCGCTAAATCGGACTTCGCCTTCGACGTTGTTCCATCGGCGCGCCTCGTATCGAATTGGTCGCGCCATGCGCTGGAACTCAACGCGACGGGCGTGCTCAGCTTTTACAATCAGTATCAGACGGAAGACGATCGCGACTATCAGCTCGAAGCGCGTGGCCGGCTTGACATTACGAGCAGGGCGAACATCCAGGCGCTGATCTCGCGCGAACAGTCTTTCGAGGATCGCTCCGCGCTCGATGCAAGCTCGGTCGGCACGCGCGCCAAGATCATCGAGGATCAGGCCGAGGCCGCCTACAACCAGCGTTTCAACCGGCTGTCGCTGCAGTTTCGCGGCAGCGTTGCCGATTACGCCTACGGTTCGACGGAAGACAACGGCGTCGTCACGAACAACGAAGATCGCGATTATACCGAGTACGAGGAAGCCTCACGCGTCATGTGGGAGCTGAAGCCGTCGCTCTCGCCGTTCGTCGAGGTAGCCGTAAATCACCGCGATTATTCGGAAGCCGCGCAATCGGACGGCATCAATCGCACGTCGAACGGTCAGCGATATCGCGCCGGCATCTCGTTCGGCAACAATGGCGAAATCGTGCGGGGAGAAATCAGCCTCGGCTACGGCATCCAAACGCCGGACGATCCGCGCCTGCATCCGGTTGACGGCCTGCTCATCGACGCCAACGCGACGTGGCGCATAACGCCGTTGACGTCGATCCTCTTCAATGCCGCGACCGACGTTTCCGAGACCACGACGGGCGGCGTCGGCGGCGCTTTCTACCATTACGCCAGCATCGAATTTCGCCACGAGTTGCGAAGCTATCTCGTCGCTTCGGCTGGTTTGATCTATTCGAACCAGAATTCGCAGGATGGCGTGATCAACGACAATGAGTTTCGCGAGACGCTGGGCCTCGAATATTATGCCGATCGCAACACCGTGCTTTATGGCCGCTATGCTCACGTCAACTTCGACGGCGTCGGAATACCCAGCGACTACGTCGGCGACGAAATCCACGTCGGCGTAAAATTCCGGCGGTAGCGCATTTGATTGATTTCGATTCACCTCTCTACGTCATGGCCGCCCTTGAGGCGGCCATCCAGGACCACGCGATGGCTCCTCCCGCACAGCTCTGGATGGCCGGTCAGGCCGGGCCATGGAATGAGGAAGTATCGCTGCATTCTCTGATTGATCCTGTCATCCCGGGCGAGCCCACTTGCGAGACCCGGGACCCAGGGAAACCTCTCGCGTGTCGGGCCTAGTCCCGGCTCTGCGCTTCGCTTTGGCCGGGATGACAAAGCTCGTGCCATCCCGCTGCTTTGGTCATCCCTGCAAGGTCGGGATCCGTCCAAGCATCGATTTGGCGAACTGAGCCGACTTACGACTTGCGCCCGAGCAATTGCTCCACGTCGCGCCTGAAGTCTTTCGCGAGATCATCGCGCTCGAGCGCCAATGCGACGTTTGCCGTCAAAAATCCAATCTTCGAGCCGCAGTCGTAAATGGTGCCGTCGAACCGAACCGCATGGAAGGGCTGCTTCTCGTCCTGCATCAGGCGGATCATCGAATCCGTAATCTGGATCTCGCCGCCCGCGCCGCGCTCCTGCTTTTCGAGCAACCCGAAAATTTCGGGCTGAAGGATATACCGGCCCGTGATGTGCAAATTGGAGGGCGCCGTGCCGGGCTTCGGCTTCTCGACCATGCCGGTGATCGCCGACACCTTGGCCTTGGCATCCTCAACGCCGACGATTCCGTATTGATGCGTCTGGTCCTCGGGCACCGGTGCGACGGCAATGAGATTGCCGCCCGTTTCGCCGTAGGCCTTGATCATATCCGAGAGACACGGCGTCGGACCGTGATGCAACATGTCGGGAAGCAGCAGTGCGAACGGCTCGTCGCCGACGATCTCACGCGCGCACCACACCGCATGGCCGAGGCCCAATGGAGCCTGCTGGCGCGTGAAGCTCGTCTGGCCGGCAGCGGGAAGATCGCGGGCCAGCGCCTCAAGCTCCTTCTTCTTGCCACGCGCCTCAAGCGTCGCCTCAAGCTCGAACTGGCTGTCGAAATGATCTTCGATGACGCCCTTGTTGCGCCCCGTGACGAAGATAAAATGTTCGATACCCGCCGCCCGCGCTTCATCGACGACGTGCTGCAACACCGGCCGGTCCACGATGGTCAGCATTTCTTTCGGAACGGCCTTCGTCGCCGGGAGGAAACGCGTCCCAAGACCGGCGACCGGAAAAACAGCTTTTCGAATGGGCCTGATCGCAGCGTTCATTTCATGCTCCCGGTGAAGTAAATCTGCTGGCAAGACCAATCTGATAAAGGATTGGGCATACCGCTTGCAATTAACGTGTAGGGATGCGGAAAACGGGGCGGCCGCGACAGTTAGCGCTGATTTGTCGCCGCGGATAGACAGCAAGTATAGGCACTTGGACGTGTCTATAAAACTTGAGAGTGGTTTTGGGTATGAGCGTATTGGTAACGGGCGGGGCCGGCTACATCGGCAGCCACATGGTCCTGGAACTTCTCGACGCCGGCGAGACCGTCGTGGTCATCGACAACCTGTCGACCGGTTACCGCTGGGCCGTCGCTCCAGGCGCATCGCTCATCGTCGCCGACATTGCCGACACAGAGCGCGTCAAGGAGACGATCCGTGCCCACGGCGTGACCGCGATCATCCACTTCGCCGGATCGATCGTGGTGCCGGACTCTGTCGCCGATCCGCTCGGCTACTACTTGAACAATACGGTCAAATCGCGCGGGCTCATCGCTGCTGCCGTGGAGACAGGCGTCAAGAATTTCATCTTTTCCTCGACCGCCGCCGTCTACGGTAATCCGAAAGAGAATCCCGTTACCGAAACCGCCGATCTGACGCCGATGTCGCCTTACGGCTCGTCGAAGCTGATGACTGAAATCATGCTCGCAGATACGGCCCGCGCCCACGATTTCCGTTTCGTCGCGCTGCGCTATTTCAATGTCGCCGGCGCCGATCCGCAAGGCCGCTCCGGCCAATCGACCCCGAGGGCGACGCATCTCATCAAGGTCGCGTGCGAAACGGCGATCGGCAAGCGCAGCCAGATGGAAGTCTTCGGCACTGACTACCCGACGTCTGACGGCACCTGCATTCGCGATTATATACAGGTGAGTGACCTCGCAGCAGCGCATCTCGCAGCATTGCAGTATCTGCGGCGCGGCGGACCTTCCGAAATTTTCAACTGCGGTTACTCGAAAGGCTACTCAGTTCATGAGGTGATCGCGGCGGTGAAACGCGCCTCTGGCAGCGATTTCAAGGTCGTACTGTCGCCGAGACGCGCAGGTGATCCGGCCGCGATCGTCGCGGCATCGAGCAAAATTCGCGAGACTCTCGGTTGGGAGCCCAAGCGCGACGACCTCGATCAGATTGTAGCGCAGGCGCTCGACTGGGAACGCCGCGTCGACGCGCTGAAAGCCGCAGCTGTCGCCAGCTGAGGCCGCAAAAATGCCCTGAAATCCAAGCATCGGGTGCGGGCCGAAAAGGCTGCATGCCGAGGGAAGGACAAAGGCGAGATGTTGCGCAGGAGACTTCACAATTCGGCCAGGGCGCTTTGCCTCGTTGTTGCGGTCGCCGCTCTGAGCACGCCTGGACTCGCCGCTCGTCCCAGTGTCGATTTTGATGCCTTTATTGCGAGCCTTTGGCCCGATGCGAAAACCGCGGGCGTCAGCCGCACGACCTTCGATGCAGCCTTCGCCGGATTGAAACCCGACTTGTCGATTCCCGATCTCGATCTTCCGGGACGCCCAAAAGTCGACAACAGAGGCCAGGCCGAGTTTACGAAGACTGCTGCCGATTATCTTTCAAAGCCGTATCTCGAAAAGCTTGGCGGCCAAGGCCGTGCCTTTCTCAAGGATCACGAAGCTGCTCTGAAGCGGATCGAAAAAATCACGGGCGTCGATCGCTATACCCTGGTCGCGATCTGGGGCCGCGAAACGGCTTACGGCTCATATCATCCGCCGAAGGACGCGGTTCGCATGCTCGCAACGCTCGCTTACACCGGCAAGCGCAAGGAGAAATTTCGCGTCGAGCTGATCGCGGCATTGAAGATGCTGCAAATGGGCGTACCGCGTTCGGATATGAAATCGTCATGGGCGGGAGCAATGGGCCTCACGCAGGCCATGCCGACCGAGTATCTCAAATATGCAACCGACGGTGATGGCGACGGCAAGATCGACATCTGGCGCTCCGTCGCCGACGCACTCGCTTTCACCGCCCGTCAGCTCGAAGGCAAAGGATGGGCACGCGGAGAGCGCTGGGGTTACGAGGTGATCGTGCCGCCGAGGTCCGATTGTTCACTCGAAGGCCCGCCCGATGCGCGCCCGATCGCCGACTGGGTGCGCATGGGCTTCCGGCGCGCCGATGGTAAACCCTTCAGCAAAAGCGTGCTGCAGCAGAGCGCCTACCTAATGATGCCGGGCGGCGCTTACGGCCCCGCATTCCTCGCCGGGCACAATTTTCAGGTTATTCGTCTCTACAACACATCCGATCTCTACGCCCTGTTCGTCGGCAACCTGTCGGATCGGATCCGCGGCGGCGGCGATTTCGTTACGCCCTGGAAATCGTTCGCGCAGCCGCGCACGGTGACAGTCCACGACCTGCAGGCGCGCCTGAAAGAGCTTGGCTACCCGATGGACAAGATCGACGGCAAGATCGGCTCGAACACCCGCAAACAAATAGGCCGCTATGAAAAAGCGAACGGTCTCAAGATCGATTGCTGGCCGTCGGAAGCCGTTCTAGCCCATGCCCAGTCTCAGGCCCGCCAGTGATGGCTCGCAGTTGAAACGTTGGTGTGAGGCGCGGGGCGCTGTATGGTGCCGCCGTGAATCGCGGTCGACCGATGGCATCGGACTGATGAATCTTTTGCTCCGAGGAGTCCGTCTTTGCATGATCGCCGTCGCATTCCTGGCGGCGGCTGCGCTGAGCGTGCCCGCAAACGCCGTGGATCTGGAGCAGAACGCAACGTTCCTGACGCCCTTTCCGGACAACGACGTCTATCAGGTCGCCGTTTTTGGAGACGGCTTCGCGGATGGGCTTCTGAGCGGCCTCGTTCGGGCATTTGGGTCGGACGTGCGGCTCAACATCCAGCGGCAGGTAACGCCGATCGCGAACATCGCGACCTCCGACTTCGAAGGCAAGACGGCGGCGCTTGAACAAAAAATAGCCGAGCAGCCGCTCAACATCGCCATCGTCATGATCGGGGAAGACGGCAGGTATCCGTTCAGGAACGCCCAAGGCAAACGCATCCCGGTCGGCACCGATCCCTGGATCGCAGAATACACGCGCCGCATCGACAGGCTTATGCGCGCATTCAAGCGCAAGAACGCCAGCGTGTACTGGGTTGGCTTGCCCAACTTCGCACGCAACGACGCCAATGAGCTGGCGCAGCGCATGAACGATGTCATTCGCGAACGCGCCTATCTGAATGGCTATAAATACGTCGATGCCTATCAGGGCTTCACGGACGAAAACGGCCGCTATTCTGCCTATGGGCCCGATCTTGAGGGTGCGATCCGCCTGCTGCGCCTTCGCGACGGCGTCAATTTCACCGACGCCGGCAATCGCAAACTCGCGCACTTCGTCGAGAAGGAATTACGATCGGATCTCAATCAGGCGAAAGCCAACCGCAACATTCCGCTGCTTGGCGCCGAAGCTGACCAGGAGAAGATCAATCCTGGAAATGCCGTCAAGGCACCCGCCCCGTCTTCACCCGTTGCCGGTGCTGCGCCGGCGAATTCGAAAACGCCCGGTATTCAACCTCCGGGCCTTGGCGCACGGCCGCCTTCCACTACCTCGGGCGATCAAAAGGCCGACAATGGCAAGGTCACGCTTAAGGTCATTGGCGGCAATGGCCGCGAGGAAACTCAGACGATCGAAATTCTGCGCCCGTCAATCCCCGCCTCGGTCGTTGCACTGATGGCGCGGCGCGAAAGCTCCGGGCCGCGTGGTGATCTGCTCGT
>JAICLG010000118.1 GCA_025927515.1 Hyphomicrobium sp. | reverse complement strand
GGTATGCGGCACACGCCAACAAAATACGCATGCGAGGTCCGCAATCGGCAGGCAAATCCAAGTCTCGCCCCCTCCCGTGATCTTCGACGTCGCAACGCACAACCTCACCGTTCGAGACTTGTTCCAGGAATCCGCAAGCCGCAAAACGTCGCGCAGGTCGCGAGCGCACGTATGGAGATCGAAGGCGGCACAGTAGCAAACTGGCGCGCGCATCGCGCTTCTAAAATTTTTCCAGCGCAGTCGAATTTATCACGCGGCGCCCTCAGCCCGAACAGCTGTATTCCCACACCAAACGAAAAGGTCCGCGCAGCAATCTGCTCGGCCCTCTAACGAGCCGATCATGACTGCATATGTGGCGCGTTCGCATCATCGCCGAAACTTCCAATTGTTGTACGGAACTAGAATGCTCCATAGAGTCCGAACCGAGAAATACAACATCCCATCAAGCATCAGGACTCTGCTGCATGAAAATCTTCTCCGCAACGATGATTCGGAACGAGATCGACATCGTTGAAAGTTTCCTTGCGTATAATCTGAAGTACTTCGATAAAATGTTGTTTGCTGACATGCAGTCATCGGATGGCACGCTCGAAGTTCTCAATAAAACGCGCGAGAAAGATGATCGTGTTCAGTATTATAATTTGCCATACCTCGCGAAATATCAATCCGAGGCGGTAGGAGCATTAGCTGAGATTGCTTTTTGCGAAGGAGCAGATTGGCTTTTTTGTTTAGACGCCGATGAGTTTCTGAAGTCGCCTGATCGCGGACACCTAGAGAGGACGCTCAGGAATTTTGGCTCGGAAGTAATGCATCTTCCGTGGATAAATCTAATCCCGACGACTTACGGCTCGTTCAACAATTTCGACATCACCCAGAAATTCCATTGGACCGGGCGCGTTTCTCAATATGTCAAAGTCGCTTTTTCGGCACAATATGCAATGTCGAACCCTGATTATATCGTAACAATGGGATGCCACGATCTCAAGCCAACACTATCTGGGCCACCTGAAGGACAAAAACTTGGTGTTCCCTTGTTCCATATTCCAGTACGCTCTGCCGAGCGAATATCATACAAAGCAGCCAATGCACTGGATTTACAAGGACGCAAGCACAACCATTGCGAAGGTGAGGGCAAACATCACAAGTCGAATCTCTACGTCATCCAAGACCTAGGCTGTGACGCCGCTGTGCTGAACGCGCTTGCCGCGGACTATGGCGCAACAACTGATCCGTTACGGCCACTCGATCCGGCAGCCCTGAATTGGCCAACGTTTCAATTAGAAGGTCATTTTTCAAATTCACGTAGTCCGATAACGCGCGAGCTGTCCTCAGTCGAACTGCGCCAAACGGATTTGAACAAGGATTGGATGAGATTCGACATGCCGCCTGGAGCGGTAGTCCGCGGAAGGATTGCTGGTAATACGATAGAACTCTTGCCGGCTCCTATGCGGGGAGATCGTACACGTGGCCCGGCAAAATTTTCCTCCCTCGATAAAAGTTACGTTGGACGCCCTCGGCCTCTCGATGCCGCAAGCATAGTGGAAGCGCTCGTGGCAATGGAAATGGGTCCGCCGGTCGATGTGTTCTCGGCGTGGACTGACCTTGTCCCTACTCAAGGGGCACTTTTCTCAATCCTTATGCCACGTCGGTACGTGGAACTCGGCGTCCATAATGGAATGAGTTTCTTCGCAGCTTGTTCTCATTCTGAACGTTTGAACCTCGGACTCGAATGTATCGGTATCGACAGCTGGGAAGGCGACCCTCACGCAGGCATGCACAGCAGCGCGGTATTCGATGATTTTCAGACGAAGCTATCGCGTTTATTTCCCGGTCAAATGTATATTCAGGGATATTTCGATGAGGTGAGTAAGCTTTTTCAAGACTCGTCAATCGACATTCTCCATGTCGATGGATTTCACTCATATGATGCCGTACGGCACGATTTCGAAATGTGGCGTCCGAAGATGTCTAATCGCGGCGTAATGCTTTTTCATGACATCAATGTTCATGAGCGCGATTTTGGCGTGTGGCGGTTCTGGGAGGAGATTACCGACGAATTTCCCCACACCTCGGTTGCGCACGGCCATGGCTTAGGCATTCTGTATGTGGGGGACCCCAATAGTGACGCCGCAGAGCTGTTCCAGATTCTTAGGAAAAATCCCATTCTTGAGCGACTAAGTAAGCGATACCTCGAGGCCAAAATTCATCAGCAACATCAGCAGAACCGTAAGTTCGCGGCTTTGAAGAAAGAGAGAGATGAAGTGATTGCGGCCAACAACAAAGAGAAAGATAAAGTGATTGCGGCTAACAAAGAGAGAGACCGAGCAATTGCTGCAAAGAACGAAATGGCACGTCGTCTCGCCCACGCAGAGCAAAAAATTTTGGAATCAACTAATGCTTTTTATTCTATCGCAAATGATAAATGGTGGACCCGCACGCAAATATTTCGCAAAACTTCGAACATAGTTAGAAAAATCAAGAAGCGCCCGGTCAAAACGTGGCCAAAGCGTGTTTAGGTGAATGGCGTGGCCAGCATTAGCATAATAATTCCTATTTTCAACCAGCTCGAACTTGCCAAACAGTGCTTATCGTCCGTACTCAATGCTAAAGTAGAAAGTCGATTCAAAGTTATTTGCATTGACGATGCGAGTACGGATGGCATCGTCGCTGATGCATTTCGTGAGTATTTGAGCGACGATAGAGTCTCGATTTGGAGAAATAATAGCAACGTGGGTTTCACGCAAACCGCCAATCGCGGTTTACAGGCGTTACCCGATACTCATCCGCTGTTACTGAACAGCGATACCGTTGTTTACGATCATTGGCTGGATGTGATGATCGAGGCTCTAGAAAGCGACGTGCAGGTCTGTTCCGTAAATCCGGTTACGAACCAGAATGGAAGCCACATAAGCTGTTATCCGAGGGCGAAGTGGGGAGAAGTTCATCGCCTCCCGATATCTGACAGGAAGCTTGCCGAGATTGCTTTCGAAGAGGCGAGATCCATTTTCGTGCCCGTGCACACGAACGTCGGATTCTGCATGCTTATCAATCGCAGAAGTATACATGAGATCGGATTTCTGGATTGTGAGCACTTCCCTCGCGGCTATGGCGAGGAGTCGGATTTTTGCTATCGGGCAAGAAAGCTTGGATGGCGACATTTGGTTGCTGGTGGCGTTTTCGTCACTCATCTCCATGGCAAAAGTTTCGGAGATGAGAAGGCAACGCTCAGGGAACAAATGCTTCCGATTTTTAGGAGGCTGCATCCGGATCAAACAACGATGGATGCAGCATTTCGCACTCGGGATCCATTGAACGAGTTGCGTCAGAGGTTAGATTTCGGGCGCTTAAAACAGCTTAGAGGCAACAACCGGATGATACGTGTTGTTCCCTTAAGCGCCGCGTTGTTGGATGCGGAGCCCGTCCTTGCGCTGGACCCAACGGAAAATACTGATGGCGTTTTGCGATTCGCAGGAAGTTGGTCGGATACTTTTCCGAACCTGCCTAGTTACCGTTTGCCGAATGATCTCGAGCGGCTGGCGCTCGATCTCGAATATCTAGGCTATCAAAGGGTCATTTTTGATGAAGCCGGCGCCGTGTTCAACGAGATTAAAAAATACAATCAGCATTGGCGGTCTGAAATTGTTAGTTTTGCAGACTGCGAGGCTTACTTTGAAATCTGCCGCGCGGCGGAAAACAATTCCAGATATAGCCCAGATAAAGAGTTCGATGATCAAGTCGTCCAATAGGTGCGCACGCGCGCTGTAAAGCCGCTAGTACCGCAAGGCCAGTTCTCGACGGGGGATTGATTCTTCGGGACTGGCGTGCGCGCATCCTAACGAACGACGGGGCGATAAATGAAATGCCGCCTGCTCTGTGTAGTGCCGTCGCTGTCAAGCGCCTTCAATTTCGGCGGAGAGGATGACTGTTGAAGGCCTCTCGTGATCTCAACAACCCATGGCGGAGACGGAGGGATTCGAACCCTCGATACGCCTTTAAAGCGTATGACGATTTAGCAAACCGTTGCCTTCAGCCACTCGGCCACGTCTCCCCAAACCAGTGGGTGGCACCCCTATAGAGGGGGCTCCGCCGCAATGCAAGCAAGCGCCTCAACTGTTAAAAGTTGGCCTGGGCATAAGCTCCCGGCACTGGTCGGCGCCCTAAAGTCGTCCTAGTGTCCTGAAACCAATATTACGGGTAGCGGAACGGGGACCGCCGTGGCCATTGGATTGAGATCAAATCTGTGCGCAGCTTGGCTTGTACTGCTGTCCACTTCGGTGGCGGCTGCGGAGATCTGCGTCAAATGCTCCGGTCCCGACGCCAATTACGACTGCGTTGTAAACGGTTCCAGCCCAGCCAGTACCGTTACAAAGCTCTATTGCATCACGGCGCTCGCGAAGGCCGGCCCTCACGCAAGCTGCGCGATCGATCGCGCCAACACAACGCCCTGCCAGGGCGCGCGCAAGGAATTCACTATTCCGACGGGCCTGGATGGTGTGCTCGGTGGTGCGCCTCAGCAAAGTGCCGCCACACAGCATACGGAGCCGTCCGCCATATCCGTACCCGGCACCTCGGTCAGCGCCGTAGCGCCGGATGACGCGGAGCCCGCCGGGCAAAAAATACCGGATGAAGCGACCAGCGATGCGCCGCCAAAAACCGTTCAGGAAATGGTGGAAAAGAGCGCGAAGTCTGCGGGTGACAGTTTAGCGCAAACGCAGAAAACAGCTGGCGATGCAGCAAAATCTGCGACATCCGCCCTCGGCAAGGCGGGTTCGGCTGTCGGGAAGGCCGCCAAGACCTCTTGGAAGTGTCTGTCTTCCTTCTTTTCCAAATGCTAACGGCGCGGGCTTGCTGGATCAGCCTTCAGCCCTTGCGGCCAACTGCATGAAATCGCGTGCTAGTGGACCGAAGACAGCCATTCGCGGGCAAGCCGCTGGGCCTGCGTGATTTCGGCCCGGGTCATGTCGCGCGCGAGTTCGAGGCGGTATCGCTTCGCGTCGTCGTTACCGCGCATCGCAGCGATGTTGAACCATTTGTGCGCTTCAACCATATCGACCCTGCCATCCCGTCCCGTGCAATAGCTGAGGCCCAGCTCGAACAGCGCGTCGTGGTGACCGCCTTGGGCTGCATACTCCACGATCTCTCGCGAAGACATGTCCATGCGTGACATTTCAAAATACTCCTAGCCGCTATAGACGCCCTGAACGGGGCTTCCGGACCAAACGTCCGGGAACACATCCATTTCAGTGCGGATCAAAGGATCGCAGCGGTTGAATGAAATCTCGTAAAAGGCCGATCAAAATTGCTGTAACACTTAGCAAAACTTCGTTTCTTCAGCGCCAAGAAACGCCTGAAAACGATACATTTTTTCCGAAAAGCTCCACCTCGCTACCGGCTGTTAAGGGCGGTTGCCATCTTTGGCTAACCATGTTTTGAATCCCTCTCTGAAAGTGCCTCGCAGCGGACGGGCTGCGACGCATTCAGCGGGGGTTCAATCGACGGCTGGTAACCATATTCGGTGAGGCGCGGTGAGCGTCTTCACTGGGTTGCGGGAGGGTCCGGGACGTAAAGGCCTCGGACGAGGGAGTTGATGGAGCAGAAATTTGGCTGCTGGTTCGCGCTCGCGAGCTTCCTGGCGCTTGCGGGCTGCGCGCAGAACAGCGGCACCCGGCCGTCGTACATTGGCCTCACCGACCTTGCCCACGGGAGCGAGGGCACCTCCTTCACCTCCACACAGCCAGAAACGGCATGGGATGCGACGCGCTACGTCCAGTCGAACAAAGTCCTGGGAGCGATGGCCTTCCATCGTGTCACGGGACGCTCTGTCGATCCGGAGAGCCTAGGGCGCCCGTAAGATTATCTCGGATTAGGCTAACTTCCGCGGATCTTCCGCCTTCTTCAAATCGAGACCTCTGATGACGGCTGGGCGCTTCGCAATGCGATCGAGCCAGCGCTCGAGCTGGGGAAATTTCCGTATATCCTGACCGAGCGAGCGCCAGTTCCGCACCCATGGGAAACTGGCGATGTCTGCGATCGAGTAAGCTCCCACCAGATAGTCCCGATCCTCCAGACGCTTTTCCATTACGCCGTATAATCGCGCGACCTCCGTCGTGTAACGGTCGATCGCGGACTGAATCTTTTCCGGCGCATAGGAGCGGAAATAGTTGCATTGCCCAGCCATCGGGCCAAGCCCGCCCACTTGCCAGAAGAGCCATTGATCGACTTCCGCCTTGGCGCGCTCGCTCGTCGGATAAAACGCGCCGAATTTGCGTCCGAGGTACTGAAGGATAGCGCCCGATTCAAAAATCGATATGGGTTGGCCGTCGGGTCCGTCTGGATCGAGGATGGCGGGAATACGATTGTTCGGCGAGACCAGGAGAAACGACGGGGCAAACTGCTCGCCTTTGCTCAGATCGATGAACTGGACGCGATAGGGCGCGCCAAGCTCTTCGAGCATGATCGCGATTTTGTATCCGTTGGGAGTCGACCAGAAGTAGAAAACGATCTCTTCTTCTTGTCCGTCGTCCTGCATGTCCATCCTTATGGAACGAGAATGATCGAACCCGTGGTTCGTCGCGCGGCGAGATCACGGTGGGCATCGGCGGCATCGCGAAGAGCATAGCGATGGTTGACGGCAATCTTTATTCGTCCTGCCAAGACCATTCCGAACAGCTCGGCCGCGTTCTGCTCAAGGTCCTCTCGTTTCGCGGTATAAGCAAAAAGCGACGGACGCGTGGCGAAAAGCGAGCCTTTCAGGGCCGTTAGTTCGAAAGGAGGAATTGGTCCGGACGAGTTGCCAAACGACACCCACAATCCCTTTGGCTTCAGACAGTCGAGCGATTTCGGAAATGCATCCTTGCCGATAGAATCGTAAACGACATCGCACCCCTGGCCGCCGGTCAATTCCATTACGCGTGCCGCAAAGTCTTCACGCTTCGTATTGATGGTGTGTGTGCATCCGTAGGATTTGGCGAGTTCTGCCTTCTCGTCGGAACTCACGGTTCCTATAATCGTCGCACCTAGCGCATGCGCCCATTGGCAGGCGATCAGGCCGACGCCCCCGGCCGCCGCATGAAACAGGAGGGTCGTCTCGGGCCCCACCCGGAACGTTTCCCGAAGCAGGTAGCGCGCCGTCATCCCCTGCAGCATCATGGCGGCTGCCGTGTCGTAATCAATACCATCCGGCAGCTTCACGAGCTTGTCCGCTGGCACGCGCCGGATCTCGGCATAGGCTCCGATCGCACTCCCATAGGCCGCTCGGTCACCGACCTTGAACGTGTCCACGCCGGGTCCGACCGCGATCACCTCGCCGGCCCCTTCCGAGCCGAGAACTGCCGGCAATTCGGGAAGCTTGTAGAGGCCATTGCGATGATAGATATCGATGAAATTGATGCCGATCGCATGCTGGCGGAGCAGAACCTCGCCGGCGCCTGGTTCGGCCACCTCGATGTCCTCGTACGTCAGGACCTCGGGCCCACCAGTGGCGTGGATTTGTACTGCGTACGCCATATCTCGGGCTCCTTTTCTGAACGCAAACCTGGATAAACAGGCGGCGGGGGACGAATCCCATTAGAGATCAGCGTGCAATTCGCGCTCCGACCTGCGTCTGCCACGAGACCGCCATGCTGAGTTCCTACCGCCATTCCTAGCAATAGGTTGAGATTCGCTTTGACAATATTCCGCTATGCGTTGTTCGAACATAAGGCTCTTTCGTCGCTTGCAGCTGTCGTCTCGTGTATCGGGATCGCGGGGTGCGGCGGCGCGGTAGACCCTGCGCTTGGTCAGCAACGCGGCCTCAAATGCGTCGATGACAGCAATGTCTGCATCAGCCAGCGCAAAATGGTCTACGATTCCTACATGGCGGACAAATCGCGGGCATGGATGAGGCAGCCCGCCGGGCCACATGAATACGCTTCCGGCGTACGCCTCATGGCGTACAGCAAAATGCGCAAACAATTGTCTTGCGATGAACTGGCCCACGGCAAGGACGAAGCCGACCGCGGGCCCGCATTGCTTCGCAGTTCCGCCGCCCAGACTGGGCTGACACATGCGCAGGTGGCGCGCGGCGTAATGCTTGCGAACGAGGTGTCCCACGAACTTGCACGTGAGATTGCGCAACGCTGCCGATAGACATTCCCGACGTGATTGATTGAAGAAATGCCTGGGCCACCTATTTGTCCGAGGCAGATCATAGAAATAAGCTCCGCCGTGTGCTCTCGCTCGACTTGAAAGCTCTTTCATGAATGTGCAGGATTTTGTCGACGCCACCGTCGCGTTCGTGAGGGCAAACGAAGATTGGGCCGGCCCCGTGGCATTCGTCGTGGCGTTTCTCGAGAGCTTTTTCTTTCTCTCCATCCTGTGGCCCGGCACCGCGATCTTGATCGGCATATCGGCGCTCCTTGCACGAAGCGGCGTCGAGATGGCCGTTCTTGGACCGGCTATCATTTGGGCCGGCATCGGAGGCTCGCTCGGTTACGCGATCTCGTATTGGATCGGCCTCTATTACAAGGATGGCATTCGCGATCTCTGGCCGTTCAGTCGCTATCCGGCGATGGTCGATCGCGGCCAGGTCTTTTTTCAGAGATGGGGTGCGCTCAGCGTTTTCTTTGGCCATTTTTTTGGGCCGGTCCGCGCGGTCATCCCAGTGGTCGCCGGAATGTATGCCGTACCGCAATGGCAGTTTCAGATCGCCAACATCCTTTCGGCGTTCATATGGTCTGCGGGCGTGTTCGCGCCGACGTATTTCGGCTTGTC
>JAICLG010000128.1 GCA_025927515.1 Hyphomicrobium sp. | reverse complement strand
TGAGTTTTCCGGCGGGCAGCGCCAGCGTATCGCCGTGGCGCGTGCGATGGTGCTCAATCCGAAGTTCGTCATGCTCGATGAGCCGACAAGCGCGCTCGATATGAGCGTGCAGGCCCAGATCGTCGATCTGCTGCGCGGCCTGCAGAAAAAGCACGACCTCGCTTATCTCTTCATCAGCCACGATTTGAAGGTCGTCCGAGCACTATGCAACTACGTGATCGTGATGAAGAACGGCAAGGTCGTCGAAGAAGGCCCGGCGCGGGAAATTTTCGAGCGGCCGAAGGACGACTACACGAAAGCCCTTCTTGCCGCGGCGTTCGACATCAAGGTCACGCATCGCGCGGCGCTCACCACCTGAAAAGGACCGTTCGATGAGCCCGCAGAAGCTCGTGCATTATCATGCGCCGAATACGCGTTCGAGGACGATCCTGTGGCTCTTCGAGGAACTGGGCTCGCCACCGCACGAGCTGAAGGTGCTCAACTTCAAGAAGGGCGAGCACAAGTCGCCGGAATATCTGGCAATCAATCCGATGGGAAAGGTGCCCGCCATCGTTCACGGCCAGACGCCCGTGACGGAAGCGGCGGCCATCGCGCTCTATCTTGCTGATCTTTTTCCCGACGCGGGGCTGGCGCCCAAGGCCGACGATCCGGCGCGCGGCACATATTTACGCTGGATCGTGTTCAACCAGGCCGCTGTCGAGCCGGCAGCTATGGATCGTGCCTTGAAACGCGAGCCGGGTCCGGCGGCGTCGCTTTCGTATGGGACCTATGACACGACGATCGAAACGCTTGCACGCGCGCTCGCCGAGGGCCCTTATATTCTCGGCGACAGATTCTCGGCTGCTGACGTCGTCGTCGGATCGGGCGTGCATTGGCTGCTGACGTTCAAATTGCTCCCTGAGCGGCCGGAATTCACGAGCTACGCGCAACGCATTACCAGCCGACCGGCTTTCATCCGGGCGGCAAGCAAAGACGCCGAGCTTGCGAAGGCACTCGAAGGCTGACGGGTCGGCAGTCTCCCGAGCTATGCGTGGGGCTCATCGAAAGCTCGTTGGCACACGCACCGGCATGCGTCCGGTACAAGCGTTCGTGCGCTTCGGAAAACGCAGTGTTGCGGCCGGGCTGCAAACGCAGCGGACTCAATTTTTGACGTCGAAATTTTTTACAGTGTTCGGCGGTTCTTGACCTCGCCGAACAGGAACCTCCGCCGATGGGCCGAGTTTGCTCTGTGCAGGCACAAACCCATGAGGTTCAGTCATGTGCGATTACTCACTTGAAATGTATCGCAGCAGGCCGGCGCAAAAAGGCGAAGAATACATCAGCAACAAGTTTCCAACCGGAAGTGTCGGGTTCGTGGCGCCGGGCGATCAGTCCGTTGCCATTTGCATGAACTGCGATACCGAGTTGCAGCTTGCAAATATTCCAGCTCATTTGCGGGAGCAAGCCGGTCTCAGCGAGACTGAGATAGCAACGTTCACGCAAATCGACGGCCCGTATCATCGCGACGCGGTCAGATTCCGGAATGGCAAGGTTCTAACGCTGCAACAACTTGGTCCGGGCGTCATTGCATCGCTGGTGAATACAATCGAGGTCATCCCTTCCAAACCCGTGGACGTTCGCGAATTCGTTTAGCGCACCGGCTCACGTTCTTTGACGAACCGTCCTGGCGCGGCACGCATGACCGCGCCAGTTGGGGCGATAGTTTTTTCGATAATTCCCCACACCGCACGTCTCCATTTCTCAACGATGTTCACGTGCTGGCGGTTTCCGTACGCCCTTTCCACAGGCCCCACTCATCCAGCTCGTTTCCGTCAAATATTTTTATTCAGCGGGATGACGGCATTCGCCGCATAAATGCCGCATGGAGCCTTTTTTTGCCGGTAACAGTGAATGCGCCGCGAGGTCGATTCGCGGCTGCGACGGGCGTGCGTCAACATTGAAGAGGAATTCGATGAACCTATCCCGACAAGCGGCTCTTGCGGCCGCTTCGCTTTTATCGGCGATCATTGCGGTGCCCCCGGCCGTCCTCGCGGACAATGCTTCAGGGCAGCAAGATACGGCCGACAAGGATAAAAAACACAAAGGCGAGCATGAAAAAGGGGGAGCTGAGAAAAAAGCTTCGCCACAGGCAAAGCCGCATGGCGGTGAGCGACCGCATGCCGAAAGACCGAACTCCGGTTTTGGTCAGCAGCCGCATCCGCAGCAAAGAGGCGGCTTCGGAAACACGCGCCCGGCACATCAACCGGCGCTCGCGCCGAGCAACCGGCAGCCGGATGCTGTCAAGGAACATCCGAGATCGCCGGCCAATGCGGCACCCAAAACGCCGCCTGCCAGGCCGCCCGTGATCAACGCAGCGCCGAAAGAAGCGGCGCCGACGGAGAAGAACGCCGGGGAGCATGGCAAACATGACCAGCGGCATGCCGGTGACAAGGATAATAGGACTCCGCCGCCGGGGGCCAAGCCGGCTGTGATCAATCCGACGACGAACACTCCCGCCGGAGAGCACGGCAGGCATGACCAGCGCCGTGCCGGCGACAAGGATAACAGGCCCTCGCCTCCGGGCGCCAAGCCAGATGTAGTCAATCCGACGACGAACAATTCCGCGGGAGAGCCCGGCAGGCATGACCAGCGGCATTTCGGAGACAAGAGCAGGCCGCCAGCTCCGGGCACCAACCCAGCTGTCGTCAATCCGACGAACAATCCGGCGGCACGCGGCCGGCCGGGTTCGCCGACCATCGATCCTAACGCGCCAAGGAGCGGTCCAACGCCGCCACGGCCTCTACCGCCGGCCGAGGCGCGCAAGCGGTTCGACAATCTCCGCAAAACCCGAACGGAAAAGGTGGAGGGCAACAAAACCTTCATCAAGGAAGGCGACCGCACGATCATAAAGCAAAACAACCGCATCATTATCCAGCATGACGAGACGGAGAGGCTGCGGCGCGTCGATCCGCACGCGCGTTTCGAGCGGGGCAAGAACGGCGCGAACATCGCCGTGATTGACCGTCCAGGCGGCGTCAAAATCTATTCGGAGACCGACGCCAACGGACATCTTCTTCGGCGCTACAGACGCGGGCCTGACGGCCGCGACGTCATCATCATCGACAATCGCCGCAGGAGACATGGCGGTGGCATCGGGAGAGACATTGCGACGGGCATCGGTATCGGCGTCGGAGTGGCGGCGGGCGCCGCAATTCTGAACTCGGTCCTCGACGTGCCTCCGCCGCGCGTCCGCATTCCGCGCAATCAGTATATCGTCGATTATGACGGCGCGAGCGATGAAGACGTGTACGACGCATTGAGCGCCCCGCCTGTCGAAGATTTCAGGGATCGCTACACGCTCGATGAAATTCGTGCCACTGCGAGCCTGCGCGATCGCATGCGCCGCGTCGATCTCGACGACATCAACTTCGAGTTCGGCTCGTGGGAGGTCGATCCAAGCGAGTACAACAAGCTCGATCGCGTCGCCAGAGCCATGAAGCGCGTGATCCGCCGCAACCCGAACGAGGTCTTCATGATCGAAGGCTACACGGACGCGGTCGGCTCGCCTGAGGATAACCTTTCGCTATCGGACCGGCGTGCCGAGTCCGTTGCGGAGGTGCTGACCGAAGAGTTCCAGGTGCCGTTTGAAAACCTGGTGACGCAAGGCTACGGCGAAGACTATCTCAAAGTGCCGACGGACCAGCCCGAGCGGCTGAACCGCCGCGTCGCCGTTCGCCGGATCACGCCGCTTCTGGCGCGTGGTGATGCCCCTGGTGCTGCGCCGCCACCACCGCGCCGGGATGATCGTGGTCCTCCGCCTGAGGAGCGTTACGAACAGGTTCCGGGTGGAGACGATCCGGATTGACGAAAAGAAAGGCGCATCTCACGATGCGCCTTTTTCTTTTTTGGCGGAGCGGAAAAGCGCAACGGGATCTGCGTCAGTTCACGGCAACGGGACGCCAGCCGGCAGCGAGCGCTTCGGCTTCCGAGCAGAACCATCTCTCGCCACGGGACTCGTCGATCTTCACCCTGTCGTACCAAGGACTCCACGGCATATGGTAGATGTGTCCGTGCGATGAGATATTGCCCTTGATCGCGCAGCCCTTCGGCGGCGCAGTCGCGACCACCTGCCATTCGTGATGGCGGAAATCCCAAGGCGCTTCGGCCGCGCCTTGCCAGACACCAACCTTCCGAGCGCGTGCATCCGCTTCGACGGCAACATATTCTTTAGAATATCTCACGAAAGCCCACGCCATACCGGCGCGCACCATCGTCTCGTTGATGTTGATGCCGTCCTCGAAGCACATCGCGAGCGTGCGGCGGTATTTGTCGGTGCCGGTGCGATCGCAGGCGAGGTCGCGTTGCTGCGCCATCGTCCTTAGAAAGTCCGCGGACGCCTTTCCGCAGGCCCAGCTTTCTCCAGTGGCGGTCTGGCAGGTCTGCGCCAACTCAGGAGCATCGATGCCTTCGAGGCGCACGCGCGTCTGGCCCACATCAAGCGTGTCGCCGTCAACGATGCGGCCGAGGCCGGTGACGACGGCCGGTTGATCGGAGCCAGGTCCGGTGACGGCGCGGGCAATCGCTGGAATGAGAATGATCGGAGCCAAAATAAAAAGCGCACCGGCCTTGCGGCCGATGCGGTTGAGTTTGACGGATAGGACGGACACCGGAGATGTCATGTCCGCATCGGTCACTGACTCGTGTGGCGCAACCTGGGCGGACTCGTGGTCGTATGATGCAACTCATTATTGCAAGTGCAACGCACACGGAGCGAGCGCGTCAGCGAGTTGCAGCTAAGCCTATCGTTGCCTTCAGGCTGCGCGCGGATCTAAGATTCGTGTCCGGCGTCGCCGCGCCCGTGAGGTCGGCACCGTCGAGAATGGCGTCGGAGAAATTGGCGCCGCCAAGCCGGGCACCGCGCAGATTGGCGTGTGTCAGGTCGGCTCCGGTGAAGTCGGCGTTTTCCAGGCTGTTACTCGCGAGGTCGGCGCCGACAAGACGCGCGCCTCGAAAGTTCGCTGCTTCGAGACTCATCATCGGCGTGATCAAAACTTCTTCGCGCGGATCGCGTGGGCCGAAGATCGCCGATGACAGATCGGCGTGGCTGAAATTCACGCCGTCGAAACGGCCATTGAGATTTGCACCCACGAGGCGCGCACCGGCAAACGAGAGGCCGGAATGGCTTGACGGCTTCATATCCTCGAAGACGTTTGGCCGAAGCAGGCTCGCGCCCGACAAATCAGCTCCCGAAAGATCCGCGCCGATCAGGGTTGCCCGATCGAGTCGCGCCGACTTCAGGCTCGCACCCGAAAGATTGGCGTGTGTCAGGTCGGAGCCGTAAAAATTCACGCCGTCGAGCTTGGCCTTCTTGAAATCGAGACCGCTGAGATCGAGACCAGACAGGTCTTTGTTCGAAAGATCAGGCGTGCTACCTGCCGGTACGGTGAAAAGAAGCCGAGTCACCTGCCGGGCGGTCATATCGGCCGCGTCTGCGCCCGGAACGGCCAGCGCCGCATAGCAAACCATTATCCGCAGTGCTGTTTTCCACATGCCGATATCCGTTCTTCCGCGGCTATACAGCGCCAAAGGCTTTGCCGACGGATCATATAATGGCCTGATGTTCCACATACTAGCGAGCAATCACGCCTCCGAGGACTGAATGGGACCAAAGCCGCCACCGCCGCCCCTGCCGTCATCCCGGCCGAACTATGTGCGCGCGCCGCTTGGGTCTGGTCCTCGCCGCCGTCCGCCGCCGCCCCCGCCGCGCCGCAGCGGGCTTTTGCTCGGGATCATTTATTTCTTCGTTTTCGTCCTTCTCGTTGGCGGAGTCGGCGCCGGCTATTTGATCGTAAGCCCGCCCAGCGATTTCATCCGTGAGCGAATCGCCGAGCAGGTGCGGGCAAGAACGGGGCGCGACCTCGTCATGGCCGGGGCAGCGTCGTTCACATTCTACCCCGCAATCGGGGTTTCGCTGCATGACGTTTCGCTTTCCGGTCCGCCCGGCATGGATGGAAGACTCGTTCAGATGCAGGCGCTGGACGTCAGCACGAGCCTCTCCAGCTTGTTTTCCCGGCATGTGGAAATCCACTCGCTGGTTCTCAGAAAGCCAACATTCGATTTTCGCATCGACAAGGACGGACGCAACAACTGGCACTTTGCGGCGCTGGCGACGCCGGTTCGCTATGCCGAGTTGCAGACGCCGGGTACGCGCCGGGATACCGAGCCGTTCGAGATGGCGGCTGCCGAAGCCGCACATTCTGCATCGACATCAAATCGGCTGAATGACATCAGGCTCGACGACGTCAGGATCGAAGGCGGGACATTTCGCTTCACGGACGAGCGCACGGGCAAGCGCCAGCAGGTCGACGATATCAACGCGAAGTTCGGACTGCCGTCGCTGAACAAACCGCTCGTCGCGACCGGCAATGTGACGTGGCACGAGAAGCGCATCGATTTCGACGGCAGCCTGACTGACGTTCTCAACCTCAATGCCAAGAAGCCGGCGCACCTTACCTTCAACGCCAAGAACGACGCGATCTCGGCGTCTTACGACGGCGGTATCACCGTCGATAACGGCGTCTATCTCGACGGGCAGGTGACCGCGCAATCGGCATCAGCGCGCGCGCTTGCCGATTGGTTCGGAACAAAACTGCCACCCGTCACCGGCTTCGGACCGCTTTCGATCCACGGCATGCTGAAAACAGGCGGCAACGTCACCGATTTCGAAAATGCGGAGTTCGGCCTCGACGGAGCATCCGCGAAAGGCACGATCAAGGTTACGACGGGCGGCGTTCGGCCATTCGTCGAAGCCCGTCTGGCGATCTCGGAGCTCGATCTCAACAAATATCTGACGAGCGCGGTGACCGGCATCCCGGAAGGAGGAGCGGCCGACACCGAATTACCTCCGACCGAAACGCCTGCCGCACCGGCCGCCGAAGACGAGCCAGCGCCAGCGCATCCTGATCGGATCCAGCAACTGCTCAATCGGCGCGGGACCAAGGTTTATGGCGCGATGCAACGCGCGGGCTGGTCGAGCGAGAAATTGAACCTGGCGCTGCTCAATATTGCCGACGGCAATGCGCGGGTGAACGTCGGCAGGATTCACTTCAAGAATGTAACGATTGGGCGATCGGCCGTGGCAATCGCGGTCAAAAACCAGGCCATGCAGGCGTCATTCCAGGACGTGGAGCTTTACGGCGGTCACGGAAAAGGCATCGTGACGGTCGATGGCTCGACCGGAACTGCCAAGCTCGGCGCGAACGTCAATCTGCAAAACGTATCGGCGCTGCCGTTCCTGAAGGATGCCGCGAATTTCGAGTGGGTCGCGGGAAAGGCGAACGTGACCTTCGAGCTGACCGCCGATGGGCTCAGCCAGCTGCAACTCGTCAATACGCTTAACGGCAAGGCCAATTTCTTCTTTGCGGACGGGGCCATCGTCGGTTTCAACTTGCCCGGCGCGATTCACGGGCTCGCGCATGGTGATCTTGCGGGCTTCAGAAAATCGCCGTCCGAAAAGACCGACTTCAGCGCGCTCGGCGCGACATTCACCGTCACAAACGGCGTGGCCCAAAACCAGGATCTCCAGCTCGTCAGCCCAATGCTGCGCGTCACGGGGGCCGGCACCATCCATATGCCGGAGCGGACCGTTGATTACACGGTGAAGCCAAAGCTTATCGCGTCGCTGCAAGGCCAGGAGGGCGAAGCCGCGACATCCGGTATCGAAGTACCGGTGCGAATCACGGGCTCGTGGGACCGGCCGAGCTATCGGGCGGACCTCAAAGCGGTTCTTGCAAATCCCGGCAAGACGCTCGAAGCGGTCAAAGAACTCGGCAAAAAGTTCCAGGGGAAGAATAGCGACGAAATCGTCGACAAGATCTTCGGCAAGTCGGATGACGATCCGACGGGCGCGACGGAGCGCAGGAAGCGAAAGGCAAAAGACCTTCTGAACAAGTTTCTCGGTAAAGACGAAAACTAGATTTTTCCGGCACTTCTGTTCACTCGCGCCGACCACGCAGGGCAATCGCTGATACCGCTTGGAGCCGCTCGCAGGGCATGCCATCCGAGCTTCGACTGCGGTCGGATGACGCCCCCGGAAACGGCTCAGTTAAATCACGGTGAAACCGCGCGGAAAAAAAATTCGTCAGCGAACAAAAAAAATCTTGCGCAGGGGGGGCATAGGCCTCATATGCACCCTCTCTCGTCTGTCCACCTGCCAACATGGTCGAGGTTTCCCAGAACCAATGAGGTAAGGAGCGGGCGAGTCAAACCTATCTGCTGGTTGGGGAGGGTCACATGGCCTTTAATGACACCCTCTTCCAATTGGGGATGGACTTGACTCGTTCAAGCACCGCCCAAGAGGAAGATCACGCGC
>JAICLG010000158.1 GCA_025927515.1 Hyphomicrobium sp. | reverse complement strand
GCCCGCGCCTCGCTGCTCGAGAATAACGGCGATGTATGGAAACAAGCCGAAGATCACGATGCCTTCGACAAAGACGGCTGCGAAACAGACAACCGACCTCGGATTGGCGAAGACGCTGCGATAGCCGTCGAGGAATTCCGTGAGGCTCGGCTTTTGCCGGTGCGTGCGGGCCGCGGGCCGCAACTGCATCAGCGTGACCGCAAACGCCGCAAGCGCCAACGCCGTCGCGGCAGCCATGGCAATGCGCCAGCCCAAGAATGATGCGACGACACCCGATCCGATCGAGCCGATCATCTGCCCGCCAATGATCGCGGTTAGAACACGCGAAAGAGCGAGCTGACGTTCCGACATCGCAAACCGATCGCCGACGATGGCGAACGCCAGCGGGATGATGCCGCCCGCCGCGGCCCCGCCGACGAGGCGTGCAAGCGCTAGCGCTTCGAGCGTCGGCGCGAGAGCCGAAGCGGCAAGGCACAACGACAGGATGCCTAAAGAAATCTTGATGATCCGCGCCTTGCCCAGAGCATCTCCGAGCGCGCCGAGGGCTGGTTGGGCGAGCGCGTAAGGAAATGCGTAGAACGACGCGAGCATCGCCACGGACGCAGGATCGACATGGAGGCCCCGCGAAATATCCGGGACGATGGGATCGATAATCCGCAGCGACATCGAGCTGATGAAGCAGCCTGCTGCGAGAATGGCGAGGAGGGGCATTCCAGGGGATCGATTGTATGGGCCGGGACGAGCGACCTTCCTAACAGACGCGGGACAAGGACGATACGACCTGTTCCGGCTGTCAGATATGTATCAGGTCGTGATCCTACGGCCCAAGCTCGCCCGTCTCTACTGCGCCGAAGAGTCGTCCATATCGGCAATGCCGAAGCCCTGAGCGGCCTTGCCGGGGCTCGTCCCTTTGAGCCGGATGCTGGCGGCTCCGCTGTAGGGAACCGCCAGGATCTCGCTTTGCCTTAGAACAGGCCCTGGATTTGCCCTTTGTCGTCGAGCCGGATCGAGTTCGCGGCGGGAACGCTTGGCAAGCCCGGCATCGTCATGATCTCCCCCGTCACGACGACGACGAACTCCGCACCTGCTGACAGCCTGAGCTCGCGGATGGGAACGACGTGCCCGGTCGGAGCGCCGCGCTTGTTGGGATCGGTCGAGAACGAATATTGCGTCTTCGCCATGCAGACGGGGAAGTGCCCGAAGCCGCCCGCTTCGAAATCACGGAACTGCGTCTCGACGCTTGCATCGCAGGAGATGTCGGCAGCGCGATAGATCTCCTGCGCGATCGTCTTGACCTTGTCGCGAAGTTTCATCTCGATGGGGTAGAGCGGCTTGAAATTCGCCTTGCCCTCATCGACCATCTTCACGAGGTGATGCGCGAGCGATTCCGTGCCTTTGCCGCCATCCGACCAGTGCGTGCACAGGAACGCCTTCGTGCCCATGCTCTCGGCAGCCTTCTCGACCTCGGTGATTTCGGCATCGGTGTCGGTGATGAACTTATTGACGGCAACGACGGCCGGGACGCCGAACTTGTTGACGTTCTCGATGTGGCGCTTGAGGTTTTCGCAACCCTTGGCGACCGCCGCGACGTTCTCTGCCTTCAAGTCATCCTTCGCCACGCCGCCGTGCATCTTCAGTGCGCGTACCGTTGCGACGATCACGACCGCCGACGGCGCAAGGCCCGCCTTCCGACACTTGATATCGAAAAACTTCTCGGCACCGAGATCGGCGCCGAAGCCTGCTTCGGTCACGACATAATCGGCGAGCTTCAGAGCCGTCGTCGTCGCGAGCACCGAATTGCAGCCATGCGCGATGTTCGCGAACGGACCGCCGTGAATGAAGACGGGATTGTTTTCGAGCGTCTGCACGAGGTTCGGCTGCAGCGCGTCCTTCAGGAGGACGGTCATGGCGCCGTCGGCTTTCAAGTCGCGGACGCGGATCGGCTTCTTGTCCCGCGTGTAGGCGACGATGATGTTGCCGAGGCGCTGTTCGAGATCCTTCAAATCCTTGGCGAGGCAGAAGACAGCCATCACCTCGGAAGCCACCGTGATGTCGAAGCCGCTCTCGCGCGGATAGCCATTCGAGACCCCGCCAAGCGAATTGACGATCTCGCGAAGGGCGCGGTCGTTGACGTCGAGAACGCGCTTCCAGGTGACGCGGCGCTGGTCGATGCCGAGCGCGTTGCCCCAATAGATGTGGTTGTCGATCATCGCGGCGAGCAGATTGTTGGCGCTGGTGATCGCGTGGAAGTCGCCGGTGAAGTGCAGGTTGATGTCTTCCATCGGCACGACCTGGGCGTAGCCGCCGCCCGCCGCGCCGCCCTTCATGCCGAAGCACGGACCGAGAGACGGCTCGCGCAGAGCCATGATGGCCTTCTTGCCGATGCGATTGAGCCCGTCGCCGAGACCGACCGTCGTCGTCGTTTTTCCTTCACCCGCCGGAGTCGGGCTGATCGCCGTTACGAGGATCAGCTTGCCGTCCTTATTGCTCTGAATCTTATTGATATAATCGAACGAGACCTTCGCCTTTGTCCAACCGTAGGGGATCAGCGCGTCGGCAGGCACGCCGATCTTGGCGGCGACGTCTGCGATCGGCTTCGTTTTGGCTTCGCGCGCTATTTCAATGTCGGTCTTGACGGACACAGGAAATTCCTCCGAGGAAATCTTATTTCTCAACACTGAATTCTACAGGCTGAGCGACTGGTGGGCGGCGCGGATATTGGACTTTCACGCGCGGCGCGCCAAGCGGCTGCGTCTAAAAATCTCTCTTTGTGCTTGCATAAACCATCGCGAGGGGAGCCGGACGATTGCTAAGTGCGTTCGCAAACTTTGCCAATGAGAAGCGACCTACCTCCGGCCCCTCTTCTATAATGTGACGCAATAGGCAACAACCGACCCAAGATGACGAGACCTACCTTGCAATACGAAGTCGCGCCCTTGCCAACTCGCCGTGGAGAGAAAACGCTGCGGAGGCGCGTCTACGAAATCATCGAGACGGGCCATGGCGAAACTCGGGCGAGCAAGCTCTTCGACACGTTCATCGTCACGCTGATTCTTTTGAACGTCGCAGGCTTCATTGCCGAAACCGTTCCGGCTATCCGAGTGCAATGGGGGCCGCTGCTCTACGACTTCGAAATCCTGTCGGTCGCGATCTTCTCCGTCGAATATGCGTTGCGGCTCTGGACGGCCGTTGAAGTTCCCTATCTTTCCAAGATGCCGCCCTGGAAGGCGCGCGTCGTCTTCGCGACCACACCGGCCCTGCTGATCGATCTCTTCGCGATCCTGCCGTTCTATCTCAGCCATTTCTTCGCGATCGATCTCCGTGTGCTCCGGACGCTGCGCTTACTGCGGTTTTTGAAGCTCTCGCGATATTCGCCGGCGATGTACACGCTGATCCGTGTGCTGTCGAACGAACGCCGGGCGCTGCTCGGGGCCGGACTGCTTCTCGTAACTGCGCTGCTCTTCTCGTCCACCTTGATGTACTACATCGAAGGGGAGGCGCAGCCCGACAAATTCGGCAGCGTGCCCGCTGCCGCCTGGTGGGCGATCGCAACGCTGACGACCGTCGGCTACGGCGACGCTACGCCCATCACTGCGCTCGGCAAGCTCGTCGGCGGCGTGACGATGGTCATCGGGCTCTGCATCCTTGCGTTACCCGTTGCGATCATCTCCACGGGCTTTGCGCAGGAACTGCACCGGCGCGATTTCGTCGTGACATGGTCACTGATGTCGCGTGTGCCGCTTCTCGCGAGGCTCAATGCCAAAGAGGCAGCGGAGATCATGCCGTTGCTGCAGGCGCATAACTTTCCTCCGCACGCCGAAATCATCCGAAAAGGTTCGCAGGGCGACGCGATGTATTTCATCGCTTCGGGACGCGTCACACACGATGGCGCAAACGGGCCCGCAATGTACGGTGCTGGCGCTGTCCTGGGCGTCGCCGCGATGTTTGCAAACGACGTCTATGACAGCTCCATCGTTACGGCATCAAAATGCCGGTTGCTGAAACTTCAGCGCGAGGATTTCCATCGCCTCTCAGCAGCTCACCCACGCGTGGCGTCGCGCATTCGCGAACTTGCCGAGAGTCTCATCTCGGATGCTCCCGATGCGAAGACGTTGGCGACGGCGGACGTCTAACGCAAGTTCGTCGTTATCGCCTCAAAAGCGCTGTCGAAATTCCCGGTAATTCCGAATTGCAATTTCGCGGCTTGCGCTATTTCGAAATTGCCAATTGCGTTTCGCGTTTCGACCGCCGGTAAAAAGCGATGATGCAATGACTCGTTGTCATCCAATTGTCTTGATCAATTGGGCTTGAGCCGACTGCCGTTTCGTTCATCGACTTTACGAAAGGGTAAGTACCGTTTCGACGTTGCATCTGCTTAGGCTGATTGCTGTCGATTCAGCGCGCGGCACCAGCATTCGGTGGGACCGTAAAAAGTATGCCGCCGACGCGCCCGACACCATGAAACAGGGTAGCAAGTTACACCAGCTTGCGGCTCGCTCAGGAGATAAAACGCATGAAAACGATTCTGGCCGCAGCGGCTTTTGCTGCACTTGCTCTCGGTTCGTCGGTCGCGGCTAACGCCGTTACGCTTGCCGGCGTTCACGCTGGTGACAACGCTACACTGGTGCAGCTGACGACGTTCCACCACCACCGTCACAAGCACTGCGCCGTTCGTCACGGCCACCGCCACTGCTGGTGGAAGTAATTCGTCGAAGCCGACGATAGCCTATCGAGAGGTGGCGCTCCGGCGCTGCCTCTTTTTTTGTTTCGAATGCCGCTAACCGACCGCCCGGACGACGAGCACCGTCGCGTTGTCCTGGTAAGGCTCGCGCACGGCTTCAATGGCGCGGATGATGGCCGTGGCGACCGCTGCGGCGCCATCCTTGGCATACCCCTGAATCACGCGCGCGATTTCCGTCTGATCGAGGGTCGCGATGCCATCGCTCGCGAGCACGACGTAATCACCAGCTTCGAGAGCGAGCGGGCGCTGCGAGACGTCGAGCAAATCGATATCCTCGCCCGTCACCGCGGACCGCAGCATGTGACGGCGCGGGTCTCGGCGCGCTTCCATTTCCGTCAACTTGCCCTCGGCGACCATGCGATCGAGTTCCGGCGCAAGCGAATGATCTTCGTTCAGCAGCGCGACCTCGCCGCGGCGGAAGAGAAACAGCGGACTGTCGCCGACGCTCACCCACTCGATACCGCCGGGTCCGAAGGCCGTGCCGATCAGCGTCGAGCCCATCCCCGCGAGCAACGGGTTTTCCTCGATCTTGCCGGCGACGGCTTTGTTGGCGGCCTTCAGCGCCGCAATGAGGCGGTCTACGGATGATCCGGAATGCTCGGCTGCGGCGGCGAGAAACTCCTCGCACACGGTACGGCTCGCGAGCGCGCCCCCGGCGTGGCCTCCCATCCCATCGGCGAGAACCGCGAACCCGCCAGCGTCATATGCGGGCCCCTCGCTCGACAGCATAATGCCTTCGCCGCCGTCCGGCCGGAAGGCAGCTGCATCTTCCTGATAATCCCGGGCTCCGCGCGTCGCGGCGACAGCATGCTCGAACGGCAGCATTCGATCCTTAAGCTTCGGAAATCTCGGACCAGTCGAAATCACTTCCGCAGAACGGCAGGAATGCGACTTGCGTACGTCCGAGCGTGATGACGTCCATAGGCTGCAGCGGCACAGGTCCTGCCGGTCGTTTGTCATTCACAGACACGACATTTGTCTTAGCAAGGTTTGGCACAAAGAGGAAAGATCGATCGGTTGAATCGTAGCGCAAATAGGCCTGCGCCTCGTTCGAAATGGCATCGTCGCCGAAATCCAGGGGAATGCGGTTGCCGGTTGAGCGTCCGACGGTGTTGTTGCCCTCGAACACAGGCCGGTAGGAGCCAAGTCCCGGCCCGCCGACCACGATCAGAAAGCCGACGACGGGGTCGCGCTCGAACACGTTGCGTTCAATCTGCTGGCGGCCTCTGACGAGAACGGTGCGCGGAGACGCTTCCGGTTCAGGATCGGCCTTTTTTATCTTTTCGGGGCGAACGACGCGCGTCGTCGGCGGAACGTCCTCATCGTTGGCGGCCGCAAGCGACTCCGGCCGCTGTATCGGGTGTTCCGGGGCCGTGCGCGCCAGGCGTGCGGCTTCCTCGGCACTCAGGCTCTGCGGTTTTGGCAACGGCGGAGGTCCTTTGTCATCGATTGCCTTTGCCGCAATCGAAGACGCTTTCGGCGTCGGGGCCACGATCTCGATCGGCTCATCGTCGCGTCCGGCCGCAAGCAGGGCGTCACGCAACGAACCAAGGAATTTGTGCCCCTTCACGGCTTTCGCCTCGTTCCCTGCGGTCGTCTCGCCGTGCTCGGCCATGCTTCCATCTCCTCATGGTTTGTCATGCACGGCAGACGCCGTGCCGTTGAATTCAGAGTGCAACGCATGAACTGAAAACGCGTGGAACCGCTTGAAGAATTGGCTACGAGAGCCCGGCGTGAAATCGCAATTTTCCGGGACCCAGCTGAATGAGATCGCCGTCGCTGAGGCGCGCTTCGCAGCAGCGCCTGCCGTTGACGATGAGTCCGTTGCCTTCGACACCCGACAAATCAGTGATGTGCCAAGCGTCGTAGTCTTCGCGATGAATTGCGGCGTGATAACGATGAACCGCGCCGCTCGGAATGCGGATATCGTTGTCGTCCTCGCGGCCGATCCGGAGCATGTCGCGTGGGATGGGGCAGTGCATGACCGCTTTTCCGGCCTCGATCTCGACGAAAGGATTTCCCCTGGGGGCAACAGCCTCGCAGGCGATCTCCGCCTCGAAATCGTCATCTCGTCCAGGCTTGTAACGTCGCGTTGCATCGGCGGGCAAACGAACCACGCGGACGACGCGAGATAAAAGCGCGAGAAGCGGCAGCCCGATGGCCAAGCCAAGGCCGAGCATCAGGGCAGGGGCGACGCGGTAGCCGCGGATTATCGCGATCTTCGCCGCTTCGGCGAGTTGCAAGCCGGCGGCGTACAGTGCGCCGGCGCTCAACCCGTGGGCCGGCGGGCTTGCGAGCATGAACAGCATCAGAGCCGAAAGTGCTCCGATCGCCCATATGCCAGCTCGCGAAGGCGCAGCCATCATGATTTATGCCCAAATCGCGTCTAGCGATTCTGGTGCAACGATGGCGGCGGCAACATGGCCGGAAAGCGACACCATCG
>JAICLG010000095.1 GCA_025927515.1 Hyphomicrobium sp. | reverse complement strand
CTCGCCACCGCAATCCTGCTCGCCACGGACAAGACAGTCCTTGTCGCTCCCGCGATGAACCCGCGCATGTGGCTCAACCCGGCAACGCGGCGTAACGTCGAGCAACTCAAACGCGACGGCATCCACTTCGTCGGGCCTGCGATCGGAGAAATGGCCGAACGCGGCGAAGCCGGACCCGGACGGCTCGCCGAGGTTCCTGATCTTCTCTCCGCCATTGAAAGCGCACTTACCGTCAACGCCATGCACAAACCGCTCTCCGGCCGGCACGTTGTCGTCACGAGCGGCCCGACGCATGAACCGATTGATCCCGTCCGCTATCTTGCCAACCGCTCGTCAGGCAAGCAGGGCCATGAACTCGCCGCCGCCGCCGCAAGGCTTGGCGCCGACGTGACGCTGGTATCGGGCCCGGTGTCTCTCGCCGACCCTGATGGCGTTCGCGTCGTCCGCGTGACGACGGCGGCGGAAATGCTTGCTGCCGTCCAGTCCGCTTTGCCGGCCGACATCGCCATATTCGCAGCCGCCGTTGCCGACTGGCACGTCGCCGCTCCGAGCACGGAGAAAATCAAGAAGTCGCCCGCCGGCATGCCACCAGCACTGACGCTCGGTGAAAATCCCGACATTCTGAAAGCGATCGCGCATTTGAAAAAAAATCGTCCGGCCTTGGTCATCGGCTTTGCCGCCGAAACGCAGGACGTCCTCGCGTACGCCAAGAAAAAACTGAAGTCCAAGGGCGCCGACTGGATCGTCGCCAACGACGTGTCCCCGCAAACGGGCATCATGGGCGGTGACCGCAACAGCGTTCATCTGCTGTCGGACGACGGCGTCGAAAGTTGGCCCGAGATGAGCAAGGCCGACGTCGCCGCGAAAATTATTGAGCGCGCCGCCAAGCATGTCGCGCTGCTCAAGCGAGCCGCAGCCGAATGAGCCGGCGCAGCAAGTCACCCGCCATCAAGGTCAAAGTCAAAGTTCGGCGTTTGCCGCACGCTGACGGTCTGCCGCTGCCTGAATATCAAACGGCCGACGCTGCAGGCTTCGATCTCCTGGCTGCGGTCGCTCTTCACGATCCCATCATGTTGGCACCGGGCGACCGCACGCTCGTTCCCACGGGCTTGATTTTCGAGTTGCCGCCGGGAAGCGAAGCGCAGGTCCGGCCGCGCTCCGGCCTCGCGGCGAAATTCGGCGTCACCGTTTTGAATAGCCCCGGAACGATAGACGCCGACTATCGCGGTGAAGTCTCGGTCATCCTGATCAATCTCGGGAAAGAACCCTTCACCATCAAACGCGGCGAGCGCATCGCGCAAATGATCGTCGCGCCAGTCACACGCGTCAAACTCCGCAAGGTTACGAAACTTTCATCGACAAAGCGCGGATCCGGCGGTTTCGGATCGACCGGCACATCCGCGACGGCATCCTCGACGAAGTCGCGGAAGCGAAACACCGTTCCCGATTCCGGATCGCCAACGCAAACAAAAACCCCAAAAAAAGACCGTGTCGGCCGCCGTCGATGAGAAAAAGTGCAATACTTATTAGGCGCTTGTAATCTTACCCCAGGCCTTGAGGCTCGGCCTCGAACCTGCGAGAAACGGGCATCACCTTCACATCCGGCATCACATCCAAAGTGCGCCAGCAGCAATCTGAAAGATCGAGCGAAGCCATGACCCAGACAGCCGAAATCAAAACACTTGCAGCCACGCGCACTTGGGGACGAGGACGCGTCTACGACAGCATCGCTGAAACGATCGGCCATACGCCGCTCGTCCGCCTTTCAAAAATCAAGGCCGCATCCAATCTCAAAGCCGACATTCTTCTCAAGCTCGAATTCTTCAACCCGCTGTCCTCGGTCAAGGATCGCATCGGCGTTGCCATGATCGATGTCCTCGAAGCGGAAGGACGCATCAAACCCGGCAAGACGGTCTTGATCGAACCGACCTCCGGCAATACCGGCATTGGCTTGGCCTTCGTTGCCGCAGCGCGCGGCTATCGCCTTATCCTTGTAATGCCCGACACCATGTCGATGGAACGCCGCAAGATCCTGACGCATCTCGGCGCAGAGCTTGAGTTGACGCCAGGTTCGGGCGGCATGCCGGCCGCGCTTGCACGCGCAGACGAGCTGGCAAAATCCTTCCCGGACGCGGTGATCCCCGGTCAATTCGACAATCCCGCAAATCCCCTCGTGCACGAAAAGACGACGGCGGAAGAAATCTACAACGACACCCAGGGCAAGGTTGATGCCCTTGTGATCGGCGTCGGCACGGGCGGCACGCTGACGGGCTGCGGCCGTGTTCTGAAGAAGCGCATCCCCGGCTTGAAGGTCATCGCAGTCGAGCCGGAAACGAGCGCCGTCATCGCTGGCCGGCCCAAAGGCCCGCATAAAATTCAGGGCCTCGGCGCCGGATTTATACCTGGCAACCTCCAAATGGATCTAATCGATGAAGCCGTGTCCGTCTCGAATGAAAGGTCGTTCGAAGTTTCGCGCATGATCGCAAAGCTCGAGGGCATTCCCGGCGGCATCTCCACGGGCGCCAACGTCGCAGCTGCGATGGAAGTCGCCGAAAGACCCGAATACGCTGGCAAGACCATCGTCACAATTGCACCGTCGTCGGCCGAGCGCTACATGTCGAGCGAGCTGTTCGTCGAGCCGCAGCCGCGGAGCTGACCACTAGAGGAAATGACATGGCGACGCTGACCGCCGAGGAGGTGCAACGCTATAAGCGCCACCTCGTGCTGCGCGATGTTGGTGCGCCCGGTCAGCAGAAACTCAAGGCTGCGCGCGTCCTTGTCGTGGGCGCGGGCGGCCTCGGCTCTCCACTCGTGATGTATCTTGCTGCGGCGGGCCTCGGCACGATCGGCATCGTCGACGACGATCACGTATCAATCGACAATTTGCAGCGCCAGATCGCGCATGGCATGTCCGATGCCGGCCGCCTGAAGGTCGAAAGCGCCCGCGACGCGATCCTTGCCATCAATCCGCTAACTCACGTTGAGATGCACGCCGAGCGCCTCGACGCAACGAACGCGCTCGATCTCATTGCCGGCTACGACATCGTGACGGACGGCTCGGACAATTTCGCGACGCGCTACCTGGTTTCGGACGCCTGCTACTTTGCGAAACGGCCGCTCGTTTATGCGACCCTCGGTTCATTCGACGGCTACGTGTCGCTGTTCAAGCCCTACGACAAGATGGCGGACGGAACGCCCTATCCGACTCTGCGCTGCCTGTTTCCGGAAGCACCGCCCGAAGGCCTCGTTGCAAACTGCGCCGAAGCTGGCGTCCTCGGTCCGGTGGCGGGCGTCATCGGAACATTGCAGGCGACCGAGACCGTAAAAGAAATTCTTGGGCTCGGCGAAAGTCTCGCGGGCCGGCTTCTCATCTACGACGCGCTGGCGCCAAGATTCGAGCTGGTATCCGTCGCCTGGGACCCCGACAATCCTTTATCCGGCCAGAACCCCACGATCCACGACCTTTCCGGTCATCGGCGGACCGGCCGCGCCTGCGCCGCGGCGGAATAACGGCTTGGAACGAGACGGCCAACTATCGGCGCCGACGCGGGCTCAGAGCATCGCGGCATGAACACGATCCGGCGGCGCAGGACCGTCGGCTTAAGCCTTGATGTTGACGATGACCTTCTCGCCCATGTCGATACGGCCTTCGATGGTCGCTGAACTCATGTGCGGCAGCGCAACCACACGATCCGACGCCAGAAGCCGCGGATTGACGGCGGGCTCGTGTTCGAAAACGTCGAGCCCCGCCCCTGCGAGCGCGCCCGTTTCGAGAAGCCGCGCGAGCTCATTCTCGTCCACGACCTCGCCCCGCGCCGTGTTGACGAGGTACGCGGACGGCTTCATCAACCTCAATCGCCGCGCCGACAGCAAATGATAGGTCGCCGGTGTATGCGGGCAGTTGACGGAGACAATGTCGACGCGCGTCAGCATCTGGTCGAGGCTTTCCCAGAAGGTCGCTTCGAATTCGGTTTCTACGTCTTCAGGCAAACGCCGGCGGTTGTGATAATGGATCTGCAAACCGAAAGCCTTGGCGCGCCGCGCCACGGCTTGTCCGATGCGTCCCATGCCGATGATGCCGAGACGCTTCCCGTAGATCCGATGGCCGAGCATCCAAGTCGGCGACCAGCCCGACCACTTCGTTGCCGGATCGCGCATATAAGCGGCGCCCTCCGCCAGCCGGCGCGGCACCGCAAGAATGAGCGCCATCGTCATGTCCGCGGTATCTTCAGTAAGAACACCCGGCGTGTTGGTGACCAGGATCCCGCGATTGCGGGCAGTATCGAGATCGACGTTATCGACGCCCGTGCCGAAGTTGGCGATCAATCTCAAACGCGGGCCCGCTTGCGTCAGCACCGAGCGATCGATTCGGTCGGTGACCGTGGGCACCAGGACGTCGGCAATCTTCGCAGCTTCGACAAGCTGCGCTTGGCTCAATGGCTTATCTTCGACGTTCAGCCGCGTATCGAAGAGTTCGCACATGCGCGTCTCGACGGCGTCAGGCAGCTTACGCGTAACAACGACAATAGGTTTTTTCAGTGGAGCAGACATTCGGTTTCCGTTGCACAAATGCGGCGGCCTCCGGCGCTATCGCCTCGTCCGCTTGAGAAAGTGCGGCCCCGTGTCTATCAGATGGCCTTCGCTAAGACAAAGTGCTGATTCACTATCTTTGCCACACGGTCCTTTGGCTTTAAGTCCCGCCGCTCCGATAGAAGCCACGAAAACGCTTCCATGCACGAATCGATTTTCTCTATTTCGAAGACCATCCCGCCGCGCCGCCGCCTCGGGATTGCGATGGCGGTCCTTGCCTACGTTGTGGTCATAGGTGGCGCGGCACTGATACCCTCGGGGGCTCAATCCGGAGAATCATCGACCGCACCAACGGGAAGCGGCTTGCCTGTTCCCCGCTTCGTCAGCCTGAAATCCGACCGGGTGAATCTTAGAAAAGGTCCAGGAACCGAATATCCGACCAGCTGGGTGTACCGCCGCGCCGGGTTGCCGTTGGAGATCGTCAAGGAATTCGAAGCCTGGCGTCAGGTTCGCGATGCCGAGGGCGTGACAGGGTGGGTCCTGCAGTCGTTCCTCTCCGGCCGCCGGACGGCGCTCGTCCTGCCGTGGGAACGCAAGACTGGAAAGCCGCCGCCTGTCGTTCCGATCAGGTCGAGCGACAGCGACTATTCAAACATCGTCGCGAACGTCGAGGCGGGCGTCATTGCGGATTTGCACACCTGCGATGGACGCTGGTGCCGCGTCACCGTCGATGATTACGGCGGCTATATCGAGCAGAAAAAACTCTGGGGCGTCTACGAGGGCGAGAGGGTCAAGTGATGCCCGGCCTTTGAATCAGGGCGGCTTAAACCTCAATCCTTGGACAAGCGAACCACCACGTCGACATGCGTGATTTTCATGCCTTCCGGCGGCTCCGGCAATCCCTCGACGCGAATGGCGTCGCCCGGAATATCCATCAGCTCGCCGCTGCTTTCGAGCAGGAAATGGTTATGGTTCGAGGTATTCGTATCGAAATAGGCCTTCGATCCTTCGATAGCCAATTCCCGCACCAAACCCGCCCGCTTGAACTGATGCAGGGTATTGTAGACCGTCGCCAGCGACACATGTTCGCCGAGCGCCGCCACCTCGGCGTGCAATTGCTCGGCAGTCACGTGCCTATCGCCGCTGTCGAACAGAAGGCGACCGAGCACGAGACGCTGCCGGGTCGGGCGCAAGCCTGCCCGTCGCAGCTTGTCCGGCGTGGCGGCAATCGGTGTGATATCCAGGGCTTGCGGCAAATTCTCAGACATTTCTGTTTGAACAACCGTGCTGACGTTCCCACGTTGCAACCAGGATGGCGCGACGCGTCGCAAGTGCAAACTATAATCGGATGGCCGAAAACCCGCAACTTGCGACAAGAATCTAGTATTTACGGTCAAACCCAATCATTACAAGGCCGGACCGACCTATACTAGGCGTTACGCCGGGGGTGTGTTAGGAGCCCCGCAGACGCAGTGATCGATGCGACGGGCATTTCAATAAGCCCGCCAATCGGCCACGAGACGAGGGATTACATGGCGGAACGCCGTTCGAGCTACGAATTTGACGATCTTTTGGCCTGCGCGCGCGGCGAGCTTTTCGGTCCCGGAAATGCTCAGTTGCCGCTGCCGCCAATGCTTATGGTCGACCGGATCGGATCGATTTCCGACACCGGCGGGGCCCACGGTAAGGGCCAGATTGTCGCTGAGCTGAAAATTGCCGGCAACGAGCGCCTCGACTGGCTCTTCGCCTGCCACTTCAAAGGCGACCCGGTGATGCCGGGCTGCCTCGGTCTCGATGCGCTCTGGCAGTTGACGGGCTTCTTCCTCGGCTGGCTTGGCTTGACCGGCCAGGGCCGCGCATCCGGCGTTGGTGAAGTTAAATTCACGCGCGAAGTGACGCCCGACGTGAAGCTTCTTGAATATGTCATAGATGTGAAGAGAGTGATCGCCCGGAAGCTGAAGCTGGCCGAGGCGGACGGCGTCCTGAAGGCCGACGGCGAAGTGATATACACAGCCAAGGATTTGAGGGTCCTCCTCAAATCGGGCGAAGAAACGTAAGCGTTGCGCGCTGCCCCGAATTTCCTCGCGGGCACGCAAGAAACCGCAGGAGATTAGGAGCGCATGCGGCGCGTCGTTGTGACTGGAATGGGGGTTGTTTCCTCGATCGGAAATAACACTCAGGAAGTGCTTGCCTCCCTGAGAGAGGCGAAGTCCGGCATCTCACGCGCCGAGAAATATGCCGACCTTGGCTTCAAATGTCAGGTTCACGGCGCCCCTCATCTCGAATGGGAAAGCGCGGTGCCGAGGAAGCCCCGGCGCTTCATGAACCCCGGCGTCGGCTGGAACTGGATTGCAATGGATCAGGCGATCCGCGACGCAGGCCTCGAACCGGCGACCGTCGTCAACGAACGCACAGGCGTCATTCTCGGCTCGGGCGGCCCCTCGACGCGCGCCATCGTCGAAGCGGCGGAAACGACGCTCGAAACAGGTAGCCCGAAAAAGATCGGCCCGTTTGAAGTCCCGAAAGCCATGTGCTCCGCGCCGTCGGCAGCGCTGGCGACGGCCTTCCAAATCAAGGGCGTCAACTATTCGATCTCTTCCGCTTGCGCGACGAGTTCCCACTGCATCGGCAACGCCACCGAGCTGATCCAGTGGGGCAAGCAGGACGTGATGTTCGCCGGCGGCTGCGAAGAACTCGATTGGACGCTGTCGGATCTCTTCGACGCGATGGGCGCCATGTCATCGCACTTCAACGCCACCCCTGAGAAAGCCAGCCGCGCCTACGACAAGGACCGCGATGGCTTCGTAATCGCGGGAGGCGCGGGCGTCGTCGTGCTTGAGGAGCTTGAGCACGCAAGAGCGCGCGGCGCCAAGATCTATGGCGAGGTCAAAGGATACGCGGCGACGTCCGACGGCTACGACATGGTGGCGCCGTCCGGAGAGGGAGCCGAACGCTGCATGCGTCTCGCGCTGAAAGGTTTCGACGGCAAGGGTCTGCCGAAGATCGATTACATCAACCCGCACGGCACCAGCACGCCCGTCGGCGACGCTAAGGAAATCGACGCCATTCGCGCCGTCTTCGGCAACGCGATTCCGCCGATATCCGCGACGAAATCGCTCACCGGCCATTCGCTCGGCGCCATCGGCGTGCAGGAGGCGATCTTCTCGCTTCTTATGATGAACAACGGGTTTATTTGCGAAAGCGCCAACATTGACGAGCTCGATCCGGCCTTCGCCGACATACCGATCGCTCTCAGTCGCATCGACAACGCCGACCTTAACTGTGTGATGTCGAATAGCTTCGGTTTCGGCGGGACCAATGCCACTCTGATCTTCGGCCGGCACGATGCTTAACTAGCGGCACGATCGCGAGCATCGCCAGTCATCCTTGAGCGGCAGACGGGCGATGAGTATGCGAGTATATAAGCGCGGCAGCGGCTGGTTTGACGTGCGCGGCCGCACCTTTGGTGACAAAACGAGGCTTCCAATGACCGACATCGATATCGCCAAGCCGGGCCCCCTCATGGCGGGTAAACGCGGTCTGGTGATGGGCGTCGCCAACGATCGATCCATCGCTTGGGGTATTGCGCGCATTCTTGCAGGCCAGGGCGCGGAACTGGCATTTACCTATCAAGGCGGTGCCTTCGGCCGCCGCGCGGTGCCGCTCGCGCAGTCGCTCGGCTCCAAGATCATCGAGGAATGCAACGTCCTCGATCTTGCAAGCGTCGACAACGCTTTCGATCGCATCAAGAAGGAATGGGGCAGCCTCGACTTCGTCGTGCACGCCCTCGCCTATTCCGATCCGAAAGAGCTGGCCGGCCGCTACGCCGACACGACACGCGAGAACTTCATCAACTCGATGGTGATTTCGTGCTTCTCGTTCACTGAAGTTGCGAAACGCGCCGCGGCACTGATGCCGAATGGCGGTTCGCTGATTACACTGTCTTACGGCGGCGCGACCCGTTGGGTGCCGTCCTACAACGTCATGGGCGTCGCCAAAGCCGCGCTTGAAGCCTCCGTCCGCTACCTCGCAGCCGACCTTGGGCCGCAAGGCATTCGCGTCAACGCGCTCTCGGCAGGGCCGATGCGTACGCTCTCGGGCGCCGGCGTCTCGGACGCCCGCGTCATCTTCAATTTCCAGCGCGATAACGCGCCGCTGCAGCGCACGCCGACCCTCGACGAGGTCGGCGGCTCCGCGCTCTACTTGCTCTCGCCATTGTCAGGCGCCGTTACCGGTGAAGTTCATTTCGTCGACTGCGGCTATAATACCGTTTCGATGCCGACCCTTCAGGGCCTCAAGGAGCACGATGCTGACGCCAAGGGCCCGAGCACGTCGCCATCCGCTGCGGCGGAGTGATCCATCGAAGCCGTTGACGTCCGCCGCCGCGCATCGCAAACACTCGGGCCATGATCGGCGTCTTTGATTCAGGTCTCGGGGGCCTCACCGTTCTGCGCGTCCTTATCGAGCGGTTCAAAGCCGCCGATTTCGTGTATCTCGCCGATCACGCGCACGTCCCTTACGGCAATCGTCCGTCTGAGGATATTATCGGGTACACGCGGGACTGCGTCGAAGACCTGTTCGACCGCGGCGCCAAGCTTGTGCTCCTTGGCTGCAACACCGCGACAGCCGTCGCATTGAGACGCTTGCAGCAGGAGTGGCTGCCCAAAAGCCGGTGGGCTGGAACGCACAACGTTCTCGGCATCGTCGCGCCGACCGTCGAAGGCGCGACGCAAACGCCGTGGGCCGTGACCTCGCCCCAATATCCGCAGAAGTACAATACCGACACCATCGGCGTTTTCGGCACGACGCGCACGGTATCGTCCGGTGTCTATCCGGAAGAAATCAGCAAACGCTGCCCCAAGGTCATAGTCGTCCAGCAGATTTGCTCGGAGCTGGCGGGTGCCATCGAGGAAAAGCGTCCTGAGGCAGAACTCGAGCACTTGGTCCGTCTCGGCGTGTCAGGCCTTCTTGACGGGACCAATGGGATGCCGCCGCATCGCGCCATCCTCGGCTGCACGCACTTCCCTCTCGTCGAGCACTTGTTTCGCAAGCACCTGCCACCGTTCACGCGCATCCTCTCCCAGCCCGAGGTCGTCTCCGACAGCTTCGAGGATTACCTCGCGCGCAAGCCGCATTATCTGAACGGCAACGAGAGCGGGAAGCTGACGCTCCTCACGACGGGCGATCCAAGCGACGTCAGCGAAAAAGCTCGCGTCTTCTGGCCCGATGTCCCCGCCTTCGCCCGCGCCTGAAGAACACGCGCCACTGACGCCTCCACACCACACATCCTCCATGGCCGGGCTTGACCCGGCCATCCAGAAAAAATTCGTCCGAGATGCCGCCCTGGATGGCTGCATCAAGGGCGGCCATGACGCGAGAACGTTGGAAAAGAAAAAAGGCCGCCGGATAGTTGATCCGGCGGCCTCATTTCATTCAGTGATGTGATCGATCCGATCAGTTGCGCTCGCGGCGCGGACCGCGAGGACCACCACGGCCGCCTTCACGGCGCGGCGGGCGGCTCTCGAACACTTCCTCCGGCTCGCCCTCGGCGCGCGGGATTTCCTGCCCCGTCGTCTGATCGACGATCTTCATCGACAGCCGCGTCTTGCCGCGATCGTCGAAGCCCAGAAGCTTCACGTAAACCTCCTGGCCTTCCTTCACGACATCGCCGACCGACTCGGGACGACCCGGTGCCAGCTGCGAAATGTGAACGAGACCGTCCTTCGCGCCGAAGAAGTTCACGAACGCGCCGAACTCCATGATCTTTACGACCTTGCCCTTGTAGATCTGTCCGACCTCGGGCTCCGACGTGATGCCACGGATGCGGGCGAGCGCCTTCTCGATCGACTCGCGATTGGCCGACGCGATCTTCACCGTGCCGTCATCCTCAATGTCGATCTTGGCGCCCGATTCAGCGACGATCTCGCGAATGACCGAACCGCCCGAACCGATAACCTCGCGGATCTTGTCGACGGGGATTTTGATCGTCTCGATGCGCGGCGCGAACTCACCGAGTTCTTCACGCGCACCCGTCAGCGCTTTCGACATTTCACCGAGAATGTGAATGCGCCCATCATGTGCCTGATCGAGCGCGATCCGCATGATCTCTTCGGT
>JAICLG010000187.1 GCA_025927515.1 Hyphomicrobium sp. | reverse complement strand
CCTTGGTTGTGGACTTTGGTGACCAGCGGGCACGTTGCGTCAATGACATCGAGCTTGCGGGTCGCAGCCTCGTCCTCGACAGCGCGCGAGACGCCGTGGGCGCTGAAGATCGCGACGGCACCGGCAGGTATATCGTCAAGGTCGTCGACGAACCGTGCGCCCTTGGCTTTCAAGCCGTCGACGACGTGGCGATTATGGACGATTTCGTGGCGCACGTAGACCGGCGCATCGCGCGTGGCGAGCGCACGCTCAACGATATCGATTGCGCGGACAACGCCCGCACAGAAACCGCGCGGCTGCGCCAGGATAATTTTCATGCAGAAACCCCCGTTCTGCGGTGCGCGACCACAATTTCTGCGATCTCTTGCTTCTAATCCTTGGCTCCGGCGTTCATGCGGATGACACGCCGTCCGTAGCGCCCGAATTTCTGAAGAAGACTTTACGCGCTAAACATTCCGATATGGACTCAAGCCGATGTCGCGCTGTTACGGATTGGAGATGCCGGTGTCTCAAAAGCAACATAGTCGAGCGTTGAGGTGCGAAACAAAGGTACATCTGATAAGCAGCGGCTTCGTCCACTGAAATACTTCGAGTCCGGCGCCGCATGCCAATTCCCGCCCTCAATATTCAACCGAAATTGCATGACGCGCCGGTGATTGCATGATCGAGCGGACGGTCGCCAAACTCGTTGCCGCCGCACTGTGTCTGCCGTGGCTCACTGTTCTGCTCGCGACGATACTTACGGGCGGCGCGATCGACTACATCGTCTCGCACTTCGCGATCACGACCGACACGAGTCAGTTGATCTCGGCCGATCTCGACTGGCGGCAGCGTGAGCGGCAGTTCGATGCGGCATTTCCTCAGCACACGGATACAATCGAAGTCGTCATCGACGGGGCTACGCCTGAGGTTGCGGAATCTGCGGTGCGCAAGCTCTACACGGCGCTCTCGGCCATGACGCCAAAGCCGTTCGAGGCCGTTCGCCGAAGGGAGGGCGGGGCGTTCTTTGAGAAGAACGGTTTGCTTTATCTCTCGCTCGATGAGGTCAAGCAAATGACCGAGAACCTCATCAAGGCACAGCCTGTGCTCGCGACGCTTGCGGCCGATCCGACGCTCAATGGATTGGCAAAGGCGCTTTCCTTCGTGCCGAAGGGCGTCGAGGAAGGACAGGCCGCGTGGAAGGACTACGAAAAACCGCTGAACGTCCTTGCAGATTCGATCGATGATCTGCTCGCGGGCAAGCCATCGACGTTCTCCTGGGACGAATTGCTGACCAACCAAAAGCCCGTCACGGCAGATTTGCGCCGGTTTCTCGAAGTGAAGCCGGTCCTCGATTTCGGCGAGCTGCAACCCGGGGAAAAAGCATCCGAGCTCATTCGTGCGACGGCGCGTCAACTCGGCCTGACGCAGGATAACGGCGTGCGCGTGCGCCTGACCGGCTCCGTTCCGATGGCCGACGAGGAATTCGGGACCGTTGCCGAGGGCGCGGTTCTCAATACCAGCCTGACGGTCATGGCGGTGCTCCTCATTCTCTGGCTGGCGCTGCGTTCGGGGCGGATCATTTTCGCGGTCGTGGTTTCACTTTTTACCGGGCTGGCGCTGACAGCGGCGGTCGGACTGGCGATGGTCGGCGCGCTCAATCTCATTTCGGTGGCGTTCGCGGTGCTGTTCGTTGGCATCGGCGTCGATTTTGGCATCCAGTTCTCGGTGCGCTACCGGCAGGAGCGGCACGATAGAGACTCGCTTCGCGAGGCTTTGATCGCCGCGGGGCGCAATGCCGGAAAACCGCTGGCGCTCGCTGCCGCGGCGACGACTGCGGGCTTCTATGCCTTTTTGCCGACCGATTATCGCGGCGTGTCGGAACTTGGCCTCATCGCCGGCAGTGGAATGATCATCGCGTTCCTGACGAGCATCACGTTGCTGCCGGCGCTTCTCATTCTCCTCAATCCACCGGGAGAGCCGCGAGAAGTCGGCTATCGCATGCTGGCGCCCGTCGATCGCTTCATGGCGCGGCACAGAGTTGCCATCCTGACCATCACCGCACTTTGCGTCGCGGCTGGATTGCCGCTGCTGCAACGGCTGCAATTCGACTTCAACCCAATCAACCTCAGAAGCGACAAGGTCGAGTCTGTTGCAACCTACAATGACCTGATGAAGGATCCGGCGACGGCGCCGAATACGATCGATATTTTAACCCCGTCGCTTGCAGACGCTGAGGCGCTGGGGGCGCGAATCGAACGTCTGCCGGAAGTTTCGCGGGTGGTGACCCTTGCGAGCTTCGTGCCCGACCAGCAGCCGGAAAAGCTCGCTGTCATCGAGGATGCGGCCAGTCTGCTTGGACCGTCGTTCGATCCGCCCACACATCCGAAAAATCCTTCCGATGAAGAGACCAAAGCTAGTCTCCGCGATGCGGCGACGGGGTTCGCCAATGGTAGCAAGGCCTCGGGCGGCGTCGCCATCGCGACGCGCATGGCGGACGTGCTCGGGAGGCTCGCTGACGCGAAGCCGGAGCAGCGGGCTAAAGTCGAACGCGTGTTCATGGACGGGTTCAAACTGCGCCTTTCGCAGATCCGCGCGGCACTTGGGGCCGAAGCGGTGAGCTTAAAGACGCTTCCGCAGGACATCGTTTCCGATTGGACGACGGCCGATGGACGCGCGCGCATCCAAGTCGCGCCCTCGGGGGACGGTAACGACAATGATAACCTCAGGCGTTTTGCCGATGCTGTGCTCGCGGTCGCTCCTCAGGCTACGGGCGTGCCGATCCTCATCCAGCAATCGGCGAAGACTGTTGTCCGTGCGTTTATCGAGGCGGGGATGCTCGCTTTCTTTTCGATTACGCTCATTCTGTTCGTTGCGCTGCGTCGCGTGAGCGACGTGCTGATGACTCTCGTTCCGTTGCTGCTCGCAGGAGTCGTGACGCTCGAGCTTTGCGTTCTGATCGGGCTGCCACTCAACTTCGCGAACATCATCGCGCTGCCGGTGCTGCTCGGCGTCGGCGTTGCCTTCAAGATTTATTATGTTCTGGCGTGGCGCGAGGGAGAGACGAGCCTGCTTGCATCAGCTTTGACGCGCGCCGTCATCTTCAGCGCCATGACGACGGCCGTCGCGTTCGGCAGCCTCTTCTTTTCGAGCCACCCCGGCACGTCGAGCATGGGAGAGTTGCTGGCTCTGTCGCTGTGCACGACGCTCGCGGCGGCAGTGCTGTTCCAGCCGATATTGATGGGGCCGCCGAGGCAAGAAAAAAAGCCGGACCAGAATGGCTCGGCTTCTTCTTCGTTTTAGTTCGGTCGAAACGTTCAGGCTTCTTCGCGATTGCGCAGGAACTGGAAGAATTCGACGCCCTCGCGCAGGCGGCGCTTCATCATCTCGGGCGACGTAATCATCTCGCCGACGATGGAGGCGATCTTCGACGGCCGGAAATAGAACTTCTTGTAGAAGTCCTCGACCGAGTCGAAGATTTCCGTATGCCCGAGATGCGGATAATTGAGCGGCGCGATCTGCGTGCCGCCTTCGGTCAGAAGGTCGGTATCTTCGGCAAACCAGCCGTTTTCCTTCGCCTGCTTATAGAGGAAGGTGCCCGGATAGGGCGCAGCCAAGGAAACCTGGATGGTGTGCGGGTTTACTTCCTTCGCAAATTCCAGCGTCTCCTGGATCGTTTCGCGCGTTTCGCCGGGCAGCCCCAGGATGAACGTGCCGTGGATGACGATGCCAAGCTCACGGCAATCCTTCGAGAACCGCTTGGCGACGTCGACCAGCAAGCCCTTCTTGATGTTGTGAAGGATCTTCTGGTTGCCGGACTCATAGCCGACCAACAATAGCCGTAAGCCGTTGTCCTTCAGGATTTCGAGCGTCTTGCGAGGCACGTTGGCCTTTGCATTGCAAGACCAGACGACGCCGAGCTTGCCGAGTTCCTTGGCCAGCGCTTCGACGCGCGGCAGGTTGTCGGTCAGGGTATCGTCGTCGAAGAAGATCTCCTTGACCTGCGGAAGCTCCTTCTGGATGTACTTCACTTCTTCGATGACATGTTCGATCGAACGGACGCGGTAGTTGTGTCCGCCGACCGTTTGCGGCCAAAGACAGAACGTGCAGCGCGATTTGCAACCGCGGCCCGTGTAAAACGAAATGTAGGGGTGTTTCAGGTAGCCGCCAAAGTACTTCGTGATGTCGAGGTCGCGCTTGTAGATGGGCGACACGAACGGCAGCAGGTCCATATTGTGCAGGACCTCGCGATCGTCGTTAGTAACAACGACGCCTTCTTTGTTGCGGTAGGTGATGCCCTTGACGTTGGCCCAGTCGCGTCCGTCGGCGATTTCTTTGACCGTAAAGTCGAATTCGTTGCGCGCCACGAAATCGATGGCTGAGGTCTCGGTGAATGCCTTTTCTGGTTCAACCGCAACCTTGGCGCCGATGAAGCCGATCTTCACGGTCGGATTGACGGCCTTGATCATTTCGGCCGTGCGCACGTCCGACTTGAACGACGGCGATGAGGTGTGAAGTACGATCAAGTCCCGGTTCTTGATGTCGCCTTCGATGTCTTTGAAGGAAAGACCATGCGGAGGCGCATCGATCAGCTTCGAGCCTTCGACGAGCGCGGCTGGTTGTGCAAGCCAGGTCGGATACCAGAACGAGCGCACCTCGCGCTTCATCTGGTAGCGCGCACCGGCGCCTCCGTCATAGCCGTCGAAGGATGGGGCCTGGAGAAAAAGAGTTCGCATTGCGGCGCCTTTCAAGTCGGCGTGACGGAGCCATTGGAATCGACGCGATAGCTGCGTCCCCGCCAGTCTACAGGACCGGGCACGAAGCTTGCGACGAACACTGCGAAACTTATCAGGTCTCGCAGGGGACTTAGCCAAAGCGAACTTTTTCCGCCGCCCGGCAGTCGCTCAACTTGTATCGGAACGAAAAGCCGAGACGCAAGCGTCCCGGCAAGGATGATAACGGCTATTGCGCTGAAGCCACTCAAGGCAATCCCGGCGAGCGCGAAGGGCAGGGGATGTGTCAGAAGCAAACCCGCGTACCCGGCAGGATCGACAAGGCGAATCGTGCGCGCCCAGCGAAGTTCGTGGGTTATGAGTTCGGAAAACGAACTGTCGGCTGACGTATGCCCGACGGTGAAGGGAGGTATCGCGACTTTCTGTCCGAGCCGGCGCACGGCGTCACCCATCGCGTAATCATCGGCAAGAGTATCAGCGAAGGCTTCGAAGCCGCCGATGCGTTCGAGGGTGCTTTTCCTGAGGGCGATGGTCGACCCAAAGCAGGGACGAGCGAGGCCAAACTTAAGTCCGACAAGGACGCTTGGAAGGAAGTGCTGGTCGACGGCTGCGGCAGCCATGCGGGACCAAAAACCTCCGACGACGCGCCCGCGATAGAGACAGGTAACGAGACCAACTTGCGGTTGCTGCAGAGCGGCGACGACTCCTTGGACGTAGTCGGGTTCGACGTGAATATCGCTGTCGCTAAGGATAAAAACGTCATGGTGCGCAAGCGGAAGCATATTGATGACGTTTGCAATTTTCGGATTGCGCGCCGCCGCGTTCGATCCCCGCGCCAGGGAAATGTTGCGCTCCGGAAATCGCGCGCGAAGGTTTTGCACAAACAGTGCAGCAGGGTCGTCGGGATTTTGGACGCCGCAGACGAGTTCGATCTGACCGGAATAATCTTGTGCACAAAATGATTCGAGGTTCGTCGCCAGTTCGGCTTCGGCGCCATGCAGCGGCTTCAGGATCGTGACGTCCTCGCTGCGCCTCAAAAGCGGCTTGGTTTGCGCCACAAATCGTGCCACCAAAACAGCTGCGAGGAGCGCGTAGGCGCTGCCAATAATCGCAAAGAGGGTGCAAACAAGCCACAGACAGGTCGTCATTCCGACGCTACTTTCTGGTTCACAGGATCGACGTTCTCGAAGCGGCGTATGGGATTAGGCTAGCGTCCCGCTTCGAGCTGCGATAGACCTGAGGTGTTGACGGTTGGGGACCGGCAGGGGGAATTTCGAGACGTGAAGTCGAGCGCCATCCTAAATTGGGTCGGCTGCGTTTTCGTTGGCATAGGCTT
>JAICLG010000132.1 GCA_025927515.1 Hyphomicrobium sp. | reverse complement strand
TCAGTACCCGCACTCGTGGCGTTCGAAAAAGCCCGTCATCTTCCGCAACACGCCGCAGTGGTTCATCGCGATGGATAAGCCGCTCACTCCTTCCCTCTCTTCGTCCTCACGGGGAGAGGGACAGGGTGAAACCACTTCCCCCCTCCCCTTTAAGGGGATGGGTCGGGGGTGGGGTGAAACCACGCACTACGAACGACCCCCCGCCACTAACCCCACACCGCGATGGGGAGGGGAAAAGAGCAGCGCAAGCAACGACGCAAGGATCGGCCACAACGCTCCCACCCTTCGTCACATCGCGCTCGACGAAATCAAACGCGTCGAATGGGTGCCGGAGGCAGGCGAGAACCGCATCACGGGTATGATCGAGAACCGGCCGGATTGGGTCGTCTCGCGGCAACGCGCGTGGGGCGTGCCGATCACGGTCTTCCGCAACATCGAAACCGATGAAGTCATTCCCGGTCCGGGCTTCGACAAGTCGGATGAGCTTTCGGCACGCATTGAAAAAGCCTTCGCCGAAAAAGGCGCCGACGTCTGGTTCAAAGCCCGAGCGAAGGATCGCTTTCTTAAAGGACTCGTGCCTGACGCTGATCTGCCGAAATGGGAGCAGGTGAAGGATGTGCTCGACGTCTGGTTCGATTCAGGCTCGACACACGCCTTCACGCTCGAAGATCCCGAAGCTTTTCCGGGCTTCAAAGGCCTGCGCCGCAAACGCGACGGCGGCCAGGATCGCGTCATGTATCTCGAAGGCTCGGACCAGCATCGCGGCTGGTTCCATTCGTCCCTTCTCGAAAGCTGCGGCACGCGCGGTGAAGCGCCCTACGACGTCGTTCTGACCCACGGTTTCGTCCTCGACGAGAAGGGACAGAAGATGTCGAAGTCGCTTGGCAACGTGGTCGCGCCGCAAGACGTGATGGCGAAATCGGGCGCTGACATTTTGCGTCTCTGGGTTGCGGCATCCGATTATTCCGACGACCTGCGCATCGGTCAGGAAATCCTGAAGACGTTCTCCGAGACGTATCGCAAGCTGCGCAACACGCTGCGCTGGATGCTCGGTGCGCTGGCTCACTTCAAGCCGGGCGATGCCGTCGCATTCAAGGACATGAAACCGTTCGAGCTTGAACGGCTGATGCTTCATCGCCTCTCCGAACTCGATCACGAAATCGGCAAGGCCTACGAGCAGTACGATTATCGCAAGATCGTCGGCTTGCTCGCTCAGTTAATGAACACCGAGCTGTCGGCGTTCTACTTCGACATTCGCAAGGACACGCTTTATTGCGAGCCCCCGTCCAGTCTGAAGCGCAAGGCGGCGCTGACTGTGATTGACCACCTTTGCGACGCTCTGTTGAAGTGGCTCGCGCCGATACTATCATTCACCGCGGAGGAAGCGTGGCTGCAGTACCGCCCGAACGAGAGCGACAGCGTGCATCTATTGCCCTTCCCGAAAATCCCACGCGAGTGGCGCGATGATAATCTCGCCGCCAAGTGGGATCGCGTGAAAGAAGTGCGCAGCGTCGTGACGGGTGCGCTCGAAATCGAGCGCGCCAACAAGAAGATCGGTTCGTCGCTGGAAGCCGCACCCGATGTTTATGTCACCGACCCCGACTTGATGTCGGGACTTGAGGGCGTCGACATGGCGGAGGTTTGCATCACGTCGGATATTTCGATCTCGGATAAACCGGTGCCCTCGGGAGCATTCACGCTGCCGAACGAGCCCGGCGTTGGCGTCGTTGTCAAGCGCGCCGAAGGCAAGAAGTGCGCACGCTCCTGGCGCATCACGAAGGACGTCGGATCCGATCCCACGTACCCCGATCTCTCGGCGCGCGACGCCGCCGCCGTCCGGGAAATCGACGCCGGAGCATCGGCGTGACGGCAATCGCCCCACCCCTAACCCCTCCCCGTCAAGGGGAGGGGAATTTGAGCGGGGGTTCCCGCTCACTTCGCCGTTCGCGAATAGAAATTCGAAGCTTCGCGCGCACGTTCACCCGTTCCGTCGAGCGGCAGAGTTCAAGCGACTGCTTCTCTTCCCTTTCGCGGGGGATCGCAGGTGGGGAACAGCACATCGCGTGATCCCGTTTTCTTTGGCCCACAGACAAAGATGCGTTACACGGGAGCGAAATTCATCGCGTGGAACATTCGCTCAGCGGTTCACTTCGTCCTTCACATCGAGGGAAGTGGAATGAGAGCTGCAATCAAAACTTCCTGCCTCCCCCGCGCGGGAGGGGTCGGGGGTGGGCGGATCGAACTGGGCCTGATCCCGCATTTTTTCGTGGTCGAGTGACGTCCATTACATTACTCGCGCGCATTTTTGGGCTAATGAACCGCCGATCCTTTCACCCCACCGCTAACCCTTCCCGTTAAGGCAAGGGGATAGAGCTGGACCGAAGAAGGCACGTGCCTATGAACGCTAATGTGGAGCGAGCCGGACGCCGTTCGTTGCTCTGGAGCCGATGGGCGCCGCTTGCGCTGACCGTCGTCATTGCGACCGTCGCCGTCGATCAGCTGCATAAATGGTGGATGCTGTCGGTCTACGACATCGCAGCCAAAGGCCGCGTCGAGGTCTTTCCGTTCCTGGACCTGGTCTATGTGAAGAATATCGGTATCAGCTATTCGCTGCTGAATCAGGAAAGTGTACTCGGCCAGTACTTGCTCATGGCCTTTGCAATATTCGCGAGCATATGTCTGTGGATGTGGCTCAATCGCGCCGCCTCAGGCAAGCTGATGGCGATCGGCTTAGCGCTGATCATCGGGGGCGCCATCGGCAACGCCATTGACCGGATAAGGCTCGGCGGTGTCGCAGATTTCTTCTCGCTGCACGCCTTTGGGTACCACTGGTACGTCTTCAACATCGCCGACGTGGCGATCGTTGCTGGCGTTATTGCACTATTGTATGAGTCCTTCTTCAACGAGTCGCATTAGCGCCGCAAAAGTCGGATTACGTGTGTACTCTGGGGGCGTGTCGTTAGGCACGGGGATTCTGCATGCCTTTGAAATCTTTTGCGAAAGCATGTCTGTTCGCGTCGTTTGGCGCGGCATTGCTCGCGGTTTCGGGCTGCGGATACGATGGTGTTCAGCTGAACGGCAAAATATTCGAAGTGGTCGGGTTAAGTGGCAACGCCGCCCCACAGGGGGAGCCGAAAATGAGGGTCCGCCAGCCCCTCGTTATGCCCCCCGAAACGGGTGCGCTCCCGCAACCGGGAAGCGGCAGCGCCGACCAACCGTCGCTGGCGGAAATTCAAGATCCAGACCGGCAGAAACGGCTTTCGCAGGCCGACCTTCAGCGGCAGCAGGATGAATACTGCAAAGTCCATTACGAAGAACCGCTCTCGCGCGGCGACGCAAGCGCCGACGCTGCGTCGGGCCCTCTTGGGTCCTGCCATCCGTCCATTCTCACCGGCGTCAAGAAATGGATGACCTCGGGTAAGCAAAATGGCGACGGCGACGACGATTCGCAGACAGAATAATTGCTGACACCCGCGGCGGTTAGCGCTTTGTTCAGCCGCACAAAAAACGCGCGAATACTTCACATATTGCGCGCGAGAGATGAACGCCTTGTCATTTGACTTTTGCGGCCCGCATCGCGCTCATTGGGCCGGTTTCGCGTGCCCGGGAGTTTTCGGATCGTCGGGTGCTAGTTCATGAAAAGTTGTCCTCCCATATGAGGACTGCGATATCATCTAAAGAGGGTAGGCGCGCGCCGTGCCGCTCGCCGATCAAGGACCGACCATATGCGTCTTGTGACGTTCACCCGGCTCAATCTCTTAACCATTTTGGCCCTTTCCATGCTCGCTCTGACACCTCAAGCCCACGCGGCCTCTGCCACTCGCGCCACCGAGTTCAAGCTCGAAAACGGTATGGACGTGGTCGTCATTCCCGATCATCGCTCGCCGGTTGTGACGCATATGGTCTGGTATCGCGTCGGATCGGCCGACGAGGTGCGGGGCAAATCCGGCATCGCGCACTTCCTCGAACATCTGATGTTCAAATCGACCGACAAAATTCCGGTCGGAGAATTTTCAAAGATCGTCAGCCGTCTCGGCGGCCAGGATAACGCCTTCACCGGCCACGATACGACGGCCTACTTCCAGCGTGTGTCGAAGGACCGCCTCGGCAAGATGATGGAGATGGAAGCCGACCGTATGGTCCACCTGCGGCTCGACGAGAAGGAAGTGCTGACCGAACGCAACGTCATTCTCGAAGAGCGTCGCTCGCGCATCGACAACAACCCTTCGGCGCTGCTCGACGAGCAGATGAACGCCGCGCTCTATCTCAATGATCCTTACGGCACGCCGGTCATCGGCTGGTATCACGAGATGGAAAAGCTTTCGCGGCAGGACGCGCTGACTTTCTATAAGCACTATTACGCGCCGAACAACGCGATCCTCGTCGTGTCCGGTGACGTGACGCCCGATGAAGTACGCAGGCTCGCCGACGCCACGTATGGAAAGATTCCCGCCAATCCCGACGTTAATCCGGTTCGCCACCGTCCGAGCGAGCCGCCGCCGATCGCGGCCCGCCGGCTTGTGCTGAAAGACCCGCGCGCAGGCAACTACTCGATGCAACGGTATTATCTCGCGCCGAGCTACGTTACGGCCAACAGGTCGGGAGAGGCAGAGGCCCTCGATTTGCTGATGAAGATCGCGGGTTCCGGGACGACCAGCCGCATCTACAAAAAGCTCGTCGTCGAATCGAAACTCGCCTCGAGCGCGGGCGGCGACTATTCCGGCTACGGCCTCGATGGCGGCACCATCTCGCTCTATGCGGTCGCGTCTGACGGCGTTTCCCTGCCGAAGGTCGAAGCAGGGATCGACGCCGTTCTCGACGACATCGTGAAGAATGGCGTCACCGAAGCCGAGCTTGCGCGCGCCAAGCGCAGCTACCTCGCTGACTACGTTTACGAAAGCGACAACCAGGCGACGCTGGCGCGGCGCTACGGCTGGAACATGGCCGTTGGGCGCACCGTTGCCGACATCGAAGGCTGGCCGGAAGCGATTTCCAAAGTCACGACGGATGACGTGAAGAAGGTCGCCGCCGAGTATCTCAATCCGCGGGCTTCGGTGACGGGCTATCTGGTGCCCGACGAAAGCGGCGTCGCGAAAGCTGAAGATCTGCCGCCCCCTTCCCCCAATGGCGTATTGAGGTGATTTTGATGCTAGGCCTCCCTCGCGGGATTGCTACGGTCGTTCGAACCGTGGCCCGTCTCAACGTTGCCGTTGCTTTGGCAATGTTGGCGTCCGTTCTCATTCCGTCATTCAGCCAGCCGGCAGCAGCGATGAACATTCAGCAGATCCAATCTCCAGGCGGAATCAAAGCATGGCTGGTCGAGGAACACAGCGTTCCCCTGATCTCACTCAAATACGCTTTCGACGGCGGCAACAGCCAGGACCCGGAAGGCAAGGCGGGCGTCGCCAACTTCATTACCGCGATGATGGATGAGGGCGCTGGCGACCTGAAGTCGGAGCAATATCAGGAGCGCATGGAAGATCTTGCCATGCGCATGAGCTACGACGACACCAAGGATTCACTTTACGGCTCGTTTGAAACGCTGAGCGCAAACCGCGACAAGGCAGCCGAGCTTCTGAAGCTGTCGGTACAGGAACCCCGCTTCGACCAGGACGCCGTGGAGCGCATCCGTCAGCAGCTGATCGCCAATCTCATTTACGCCGATAAGGACCCGGGCAAGGTCGCGATGCGCGAATGGTACGCGCAGGCCTTTGCCGGCCATCCCTATGCGCGCCCCTCCAGCGGCACGGTGGATACGGTCTCGAAAATTACCCGCGATGATCTGCTGGCGTATCACAAACGCATCTTCGCTCGTGACAACCTGAAAGTCGTCGCCGTCGGAGACATCACGCCCGCTGAACTTGGCAAGCTCATCGATGACGTCTTTGGCGGTCTTCCCGCAAAGGCCGACCTGTTCCCCGTCGCGAAAACGGAGCCGATTCCCGGCGGCAGCCAGCGCGTTATCGACATGGGCGTTCCGCAGTCGGTTGCGGTCTTTGGCCTTGGCGCGATGCCCCGCATGGACCCCGACTTCATGACGGCATTCGTCGTAAATCATATCCTGGGCGGCGGCGGTTTTTCCGCGAAGCTGATGGAGGAAGTGCGCGAGAAACGCGGTCTCGCCTATTCCGTCTACACATACATCCAGCCTGACAGGTACACGTCGATTCTCGTCGGCAGCGTCGCGACCAAGAATGCATCGATGGCCGAGAGCTTGGACATTATCCGCAAGGAAATGAAAAAGATGGCCGAGAACGGACCGACGCAAGCCGATCTCGATGCCGCAAAATCCTATCTCACGGGCTCTTATGCGCTGCGCTTCGATACCAATTCGAAGATCGCGTCTCAGCTCCTGGGGCTGATGCAGGAGGGCTTCGGCCCGGATTACGTCGAGACCCGCAACAAGAAGATCGAAGCCATCACGCTCGCCGATGCGAAACGCGTCGCCGCGCGTCTCCTGAAGCCGGAGAACCTGATCGTGACGGTCGTTGGCAAGCCGGCAGGGATGAAATCCGTGATCCCGGCAGCTCTGCGTCCTGTCGCGGCGCCGTCGCGGGGCTGAGAAGTCTCGTTACGAGACTTGGCGTGGGGCCATAGGCGCTCTTGGCCGCAGGTATGAAATCGGGTAGGTCGGAACCCGATTTCAGCCGGGAGCGTTTTGAGCGCCATGCAAGACGGGCACCACGACGGAAGCAAGTTTCAGCAGAACATCAATGGGTGTCTCGACACCGCGATTGGTGAGCACGGCCTGTCGCCCGCATCGTATAAATCGTGGCTCGCCCGCATTGCTCCTCACGTTGAAGCTCTCAAGGACGATTACCGCAATAGTCGCCTGGCGCTTTTGCGCATTCCGGAAGAGACGAGCGATATTGCCGACGCAGAAGCGGCGCTCGCTCGCTTGAGCGAAGGCGCAAACACCCTCATCTTTTTCGGAACCGGCGGTTCGAGCCTGGGCGGACAGACGCTGGCGCAAATCGCCGGCTGGAAAATTCCCGGTGTCGCAACCGAGGGGCAAAAGTCGCGGCCGCGTACGCGCTTCTACGACAACCTCGACGGCGAGACGCTCACAGGCGTTCTGAACACGCTTGATCTCGCCGAAACTCGCTTCATCGTCACGTCGAAGTCGGGTGGCACCGCCGAGACGCTGGCGCAGGCCATAGCGACGATTTCTGCGGTCAAAGCTGCGGGCCTTGAAGCGCAAATTCCAAAGCTCTTTCTCGGCATCACTGAGCCGGAGAAGCCCGGCAAGGCGAACGGCCTTCGTACGCTGTTCGCGAAGTTCGGCATCCCGATGCTTGAGCATCACACCGGCATCGGCGGCCGCTTTTCATGCCTGACGAATGTCGGCCTGATGCCCGCGATTGCGCGGGGTCTCGATGCACGCGCGATCCGCGCCGGTGCAAAGTCGGTCGTCGACGCGCTGCTTGCCGCGAACGAGCCGGAAAAGTTCGCGCCTGCCGCCGGTGCGGCTATGTCGGTCGCTCTTTCGAAAGAGAAAGGCATCAACACGCTTGTTATGATGCCGTATGCGGACCGGCTTGGACGTCTCGCTGCCTGGTTCGTGCAGCTTTGGGCGGAAAGCCTCGGCAAGGGCGGCGAGGGAACGACGCCGATCGGCGCGCTCGGCCCGCTCGATCAGCACAGCCAACTTCAGCTCTTCATGGATGGTCCGCGCGAGCACTATCTGACGATCATCCGTGTCGCGAGCAAAGGCCTTGGCCCCAAGGTCGATGCCGATCTCGCCAAGCTGGCGGGCGCAGATATGCTCGGCGGCCACACCATCGGCGACATTGTTGATGCTCAAGCCCACGCCCTACCCGAGGCCCTGGGCCGCGCTGGCCGCCCGGTGCGCACAATCGACCTTGCAAAACTTGATGAAAAAGCGCTCGGCGCGCTGTTGATGCACTTTATGATCGAGACGATTCTCGCAGGCCGCCTGCTAGGGCTCGATCCTTTCGATCAGCCGGCGGTCGAGCTTGCGAAAATCCTGACCAAGGAGCGCCTCGCCAAAGGCGCTTGAGCGCGCTTTGAACGAGGAGGCGGTCGCCGTGGCGATCCGGCAGTTGAGCCCCGAGACGGTCAACCGCATAGCCGCGGGCGAGGTGATCGAACGTCCGGCGAGCGTCGTCAAAGAGCTTGTCGAGAACGCCATCGATGCAGGCGCTGGCCAGATTGAAATCG
>JAICLG010000052.1 GCA_025927515.1 Hyphomicrobium sp. | reverse complement strand
GCAGGACTGCACACGCCCCGTCGCAGACATCGGCAAGGAAGTCGGGCTTTCGACCACGCCGTGTTGGAGACGCGTACAAAAGCTCGAGGAAGCCGGCGTCATCCAGCGGCGCGTCGCGATCCTCGATGCACAACAAGTCAATGCGGGTGTAACGGTTTTCGTCTCGATCAAAACGGACAAGCATTCGCTGACGTGGCTCGAACGGTTCCACAGTGCCGTCGCGGATTTCCCGGAAGTTGTGGAATTCTACCGCATGTCGGGCGACATCGATTATCTTTTGCGCGTCGCCGTGCCGGACATCGCCGCCTACGACGTCTTTTACAAGAAGCTGATCTCGCGCATCGATATTGCAAAGGTCTCTTCGGCATTCGCCATGGAGCAGATCAAGTATACGACGGCGTTGCCTTTGCAGTTCGCACTGCCCGAGAAAGAGGAAAAGCGCGAACGCGCTGAAGCCTGACCCCGGCTTTCAGATCAATTTTTCGTCGTTCGTCCCAGCCGTGCGATCAGGCTCGACGTATCCCAGCGGTTGCCGCCAAGAGCTTGCACCTCGGCGTAGAAGGTATCGATGAGGCGCGTCGCCGGCAACTCCGCGCCGTTCGACTGTGCTTCGGCCAGACAGATCCCGAGATCCTTCCGCATCCAATCGACGGCGAATCCGAAGTCGAATTCGCGCGCATGCATGGTCTTCCAGCGGTTTTCCATCTGCCAGGATTGCGCCGCGCCTTTCGAGATGGTCGCGATCAACGCTTCGATATCGAGGCCTGCGCATTCTGCGAAATGAATAGCTTCCGCGAGACTCTGAACGACGCCCGCGACCGCGATCTGGTTCGCCATCTTCGCCAATTGCCCCGAGCCGGGCGGTCCCATGCGGCGGATGCTGCGTGCAAAATTCCGGATCAACGGTTCGGCGCGCGTGAAAGCATTTTCATCGCCGCCGGCCATCACCGTAAGAACGCCGCCCTCAGCGCCCGCTTGACCGCCGGAGACCGGGCAATCGAGAAAATGCACGCCGCGTTCGGTCGCCGTTGCCGCCAGTTCTCGGGCAACATGCGCCGAGGTCGTGGTGTGATCGATAAAAATGGTATTGGGGGACATCGCTTGAAAGGCGCCGTCGGGGCCCGTGGTGATGCTTCGTATGTCGTCGTCATTGCCGACACAGGCGAAGACAGCATCGCAATTCCGGGCAGCCTCCGCAGGCGTCGCTGCGGTTTCTCCGCCGAATTCCTGACGCCACTTCTCCGCCTTCGCCGCCGAGCGGTTGTAAACAACGACCTCGTGCCCGCCCCGGACTTTCAAGTGGCCCGCCATTGGATAGCCCATGACGCCCAACCCAAGCCACGCCACCTTCGCCATGCTGCTGTCCTTGCGCTGATCCGAGATCCCATAAGCCCGAGGTTTATACAGCCGATTGGCGCTCCAAGGTGAAGCGGCGAAAAGGTGTGTTGGAATAGAAAACGGGTTGACCCGTTATCACGAGTCCAGAGTAGGCAGGAAAGCGCAAAAAAATGGCCTTACGCTGAATTGGCGTAAGGCCAGTTGGATCGGTCGAGGGATCGGGACGTGTGAAGCGATTACCTGGAGGTGGAAGAGTCGATGGTCGACACCGGACGTTCACCGGTCGCAAGCGTGCCGAGCAGAATCCCGCCTGTCAGCAAGAAGCAGAAAGCCATGCCGATCAGCGTCATCCTGTCGGCCTTGGCATTCTTCTCGCGGGCGGCTTCAAGATCCATTGCCGGTCGCCTGTGTGTTTGATCGAAGTAAGGTTCTTGTAACCGAGTTTGATGGTTCCGTCGAAGCAGATGTCGCACCATCGCTAACGGAAGAGGCGTGAAATTAACGAATTCTTCATCTCTATTAATGGCGGGCGAAATGCCGACGTCATGCCGCGACCGTGTGCAAGCGGCTGAACTCCAGATCGACAAGTGATTTGTAGGCGCCGGCCTTGCTCAGCAACGCGTCCGGCCGGCCGTCCTGAACGACCTCGCCGTTCTGCACGACCATGATGCGATCGAAGCTCCGAAGCGTCGACAGGCGGTGCGCAATCGCGAGCACTGTCCGCCCGCGCATCAAGGTCGAGAGCGCCTCGCGGATCAGTTCCTCCGATTGCGCGTCGAGAGCCGAGGTTGCTTCGTCGAGCAGCAGAATTGGCGCGTCCTTCAGGAAGGCCCGCGCAATGGCGATGCGTTGACGTTGCCCGCCTGACAGCTTCGCGCCGCGATCACCTACGATCGTATCCAGGCCGTCGGGAAGCTCCTTGATGAAGGAAAGGCATCGCGCCATGTCGGCTGCCTCCCAGACTTCCTCGTCCGTCGCGTTGGGCCGCCCGTAACGGATGTTGTCCCGCAGCGTGCGGTGGAACAGGCTGACATCTTGTGGCACCACCGCGATCGCGTTGCGCAGAGCCGCATCCGTCATCGCAGCGCTCTCCTGGCCATCGATCAGGATGGAGCCCGATTGCTTGTCATAGAACCGTTGCATCAATGCGAAGATCGTCGTCTTGCCGGCCCCGGACGGTCCGACGATGCCGACGCGTTGCCCGCCTTCGATTTTGAAGTTCAGCGACTGGAAGACCGGACGGCCATTGGGATACGCGAACTTTACGTCTCTGAATTCAATGACGCCACGCGATGTGCGCGGGCTCGTCGCGATCGTCGGAGCCACAAGCTCGTGCGGAACCAGAAGCGTTTCGAGAGCTTCGGAGAAGCGCGCCAAGTGCTGCGTGACGTCGACAAGCGCGACCGCAAGGTCCCGTGTCGCGCAAAGGATCGATAGACTGAGCGTGCAAACGAGAACGACGTCGCCGGGCGTGGCTTGTCCGGCTTGCCAAAGCGAAATCGCCCACGCGAGCACGCCGGCCGTCAGCAGCGCGGTGGCGCCGGCATGAAAGATGCGCAGCTTTTCGAGAAAGTAGAGGCTCCGCGCCCGGGCAACCATCTCGCGGCCGATGACGCCTGCCAAGCGCCGGTGCTCGCTTCTGAGCCGCCCGAATGCCTTCACCACCGAGATATTGGAAACAACGTCGATCATATCACCGTCGACGCCCGCCGCTTCGCGAGCATAAGCTTGATGAAGGGGACTCCCAGACGCCGCCCAGAAAAATATTATGAGTACAACGACGGCTACGATCGCCGTGATGGACAGAGCCATCTGCAAGCTGACCGTCGCGAGATATAGAATAGCGACGAACGTGGCGATCAGAGGCGGCAGCGCATTGAAGGTCACCATCGTCTCGGTGGTGTAAAGCGCATTCGCCGTTGCGGTTATGCGGCTGGTGAGTGCTCCCGGCGGTTGATTGCTGAAGAAGCTCGGGGAGTGCCCCGTCAAGTGCCTGAAGAGCTTGCGGCGCACGCTGCCGGAAACCCCGACGTACGTCGAATGGCATAGCCAGGCGGCAATTCGCCAAAACATGTTATCAGCGGCGATCAGCGCAATGAGGATGCCGAAGGCAGTCCAGACAGCCGAGTGACGAGCCTGATCGGAAAGGGCATCGACAAGCTGCTTGACACCGTATTGCGTCGAGACGGAGCACGTGACCGCTCCGAGCACAGCCAGCAATATGGTGGCATGGCTCCAGCGGTACGCGGCAATAACTCTTCGGATAAATCGATACGGGTGATTCGCGAATTCCGATAAGTCACCCATGCGACCGCTCCCAGCCCGATTGCCAACTGCCAACCCATTTACCTACGCTGCTAACTTCGGGTTCCCGCGGGAGTTCAGGGCGAGGGTGGGCGCGTTTCGTCGCGGCGTTTTGTAGCTGAATGAGCATTCATGTTCGGGCACGCGGAGTGCATCGGCCGGTCCTAAATGGAACGCTGAGCCGCGCCACTGTGGTCCGCGCTGCTGCGGGGAGAGTGCGGCCTGCGGAGAGGTAAGCAAGGCCGGAGGGCCCGTCGTATTGCGCATTCGTAATGAACGCGAGGCGAGTGCTTCTTCCCATCCTCGGCGCCGAGTAGCCCGCGCCGATCAGCGTTGCGCGACCGATCGAGTCTCCGATTATGAAGTGCCTCCTGCAGGGGAGTCCGTGTAGGAAGTGGCTGTCGCTGTCCCGTCTCAACCGGACGAGGTTCACGCCGTCGGGATGCCGCGGGCTGGCGCACGCGTCACTCGTGCTCGCATTTACGAGAGAATCCAACGACGATGGGGAGCGCTTCGGCGTCAAAAACCTTTACACGGGGGGGCACCGCTCCTAAATGCACCCCTTTGTTGGCGCATTGAGAGCAGGCATCGCTTGGCCGCCCGCATCAGCACGGATCGTCTGTCTTTATGAGGTTCTTTTGCGATGGAAAAATTCGCAACCGCGCTAGAGATGGTGACCGAGATGAAGCCCGAGGGGCCCGTCTTGGCTGCCCGTCCGCACGCCGCGGGACGCGCCGCGCGCTGGTTCATCAAGAATTTTCCCGGCGAGGTTGCCTACGCCTATAAGGCGAACAGCTCGGTGTTCCTGCTTGGCGCCCTTTATGGCGCCGGCATCACCCAGTTCGATGTCGCCTCGGTCGCCGAGCTCGAGGATGCCGCAACCATTCCCGGCGTGCGGCTGCATTTCATGCATCCGGTGAAGTCGCGCTACGCCATTCGCCGGGCCTACTTCGATTACGATATCAAGTGCTTCGCCCTCGATACCGAGGAGGAGCTACAGAAAATCGTCGAGGAAACGGAAGGCGCAAAGGACCTCGAGCTGTTTGTCCGGATCTCGGTGCCGGCGAAGAACAGCCGCGTACCGCTCGAACACAAGTTCGGCATCTCCGGACAAAAAGCGCAGCGCTTGCTCGTCAAAACCCGTCAGGTCGCCGACGAACTCGGCATTACCTTTCACGTCGGCTCGCAGACGACGACGCCGGACGCGTATGCCATGGCGTTCGAGGAAGTCAAAAAGCACATCGTAAAGGCTGGCGTCGTCGTTGATGCGATCGATATCGGCGGTGGTTTCCCGTCGCGCTATACCGACAGCGTTCCGGCGCGGCTCTCGGATTTCATCGAGGTTATCAAGACGTCGATGGCCAAGATGCCGGTGACCGAGCATTGCCGCCTGATCTGCGAGCCGGGTCGAGCGCTCGTCGCGGAGGCCGAAAGCCTCATCGTCAAGGTCGATCTCAGAAAATCCGGCAACCAGCTTTTCATCAACGACGGCGGCTATGGCGCTCTGTTTGACAGCGCGCACATGGGCTTCGTCTTCCCGGTGCGCCTGATCCGCGAGAACCTCGATCCGAACGAGCCGCTGGAGCCGTTCGAACTCTGGGGACCGACGTGCGATTCGATCGATCGCATGCGCGGGCCGTTCATGCTGCCGCGTTCCGTTCGCGAGGGTGATTACATCGAGATCGGCAACATCGGCGCCTACGGCCGCGCCTTGGCAACGCGCTTCAACGGTTACGGCGAATACACCGACGTCATCCTGCAGGATGAGCCGATGTACTCGATCTACACGGAAGAATCGAAGCCAGTCGCGCGCAACGCCTGAACGTGCGCTTTCGGCTGAGTTTTCAATCAGCATCACCCCACACACGTCATGGCCGCCCCTGAGGCGGCCATCCTCTGGTTGGCCGCGCGAAGCCCGGCGATGAAGCGAAACAACAGCGGCGATGTCCGATTAGTCCGACGGCTTCGCTATGGCGACCAAGACAGGCGTCTCCCGATATGACTTCGGATAGAGACGCTTCAGGCTCGCAACTTTCGGAAGATCGTTGATGACGATGTAAGGATATGTCGGGTTCCGCGCGAGGAAGTTCTGATGATAATCCTCCGCCGGATAAAACGTGCGCCCGGGCTCGACGGTTGTCACGATCGGCCCCGAAAAGACGTGCGCAGCATCGAGCTGAGCAATGTACGCCTTTGCGATCTCCGCCTGTTCGCCGGTTACAGGGAAGATCGTCGAGCGGTATTGCGTACCCCTATCCGGCCCCTGCCGATTGAGTTCCGTCGGATCGTGCGCAACGGAAAAGTAAATCTGCAGCAGGCGTCCATAACTGACCTTGTTCGGATCGAAGGTGACGCGAACGGACTCCGCGTGGCCGGTTCGGCCCGTGCCGACGATACGGTAATGTGCGTCTTCTTTCCTGCCGCCGGTATATCCCGAGACGGCTTCGCTGACGCCCGCAACGTGCTGAAAGACGCCTTGCATGCCCCAGAAGCATCCGCCAGCAAACACCGCCGTCTCCAAGGGTCCGGTGCCTTTAGCCGCTGCCTGTTCATCAAGCGCAGGAGGCGGAATGGTGTGTGCTTCCTCCGCCGATGAGAACGAAGCACCTAAAAAATTAATAGCTGCAGCGATCGACGCGCCCGCAATGAGCACATACCGAAGCCAATGCGCTTTCGACCGGGATTTCTTCGATGGATTTAACGCCATGGTTTACTCCATTGCGATAATTGAGACGCCCAGCCGCGCTTGGACATACAGCCCATACGATCTGGAGAATCTCATTGTTACATCGAGGTTCGGAGCCGATTTTTGAAGTTATCACTTTTTCCGGACAATGGCGTCGATTTCGATATCGATCTCGTCGCCAACCATCGAAGAATATGCGGTCATGTTGAAGGCGCTTCGTCGGATTTGCGCTGTCGCAACGAATTTCCGCGACCCCGCGCTATACTTCAAAGCAGGATCATTCTGAGGGTGGAGAGAGATCTCCAGCGTGACCGGCTTCGTGATACCGTTGACCGTGATATCTCCCGTCATCTCGGCCGTATCGCTTCCCGTTGACCGGACGGACCGGCTTTTGAACGTCATCGTAGGATCGGCTGCGACGTTGAAGAAATCGCTGCCTTTAAGGGCTTCATCAACGATCGGTTGGCCGGTTTCGAGGCTCGCCGTCGCAATCGTCGCTGAAACCCGGCTGCGCCACGGCGCATGCTCATCGAATTGCAAGGTGCCCGTGACCTGATTGAACCGGCCGTGCTGCGTCGCCGGGCCCATTTCATAGGTGAAGCGCACCTCGGTGCGCCTCTTGTCAAACTCGTAGATCTCCGAGTGCGCAGGCGCTGCAGCCAACACAATCAGTGCCGTCGCGATGGCACAAACCGACGGACGCCAGCAAAAATACGTTCCCATTACTGCCCCTCTCATCAGTTACTATGGGAGTGGACAGCAAAAGCGAGGGTTAGCGCTGTTCCCTAGGGAACAGCGACGCTTACCTGGAAATCCGCGATATCTTCGAACCCTCGAGAGTCAGGTTATACATCAGCCCCTGCGGATCGAGGACGAAGCCGACGACCGGGCTTGTGATTTTGTTCGTATCGATTGAACCGCCGATGCCTACAGTGATGATCGCCACGGAGCCATCGACCCCGACTTTCCAGCCGGCGGTGTTACGAAACTGATCGAGCGCATGAGGGGTCATGAACATTATGATGACCGAGCGCGATTGGATGCCGAGCTGAAATCCGAATGAGGCGGAGATGTCGTTATAATAGCCTGCGGTCCGGCCGCGGATGAGGAGAGCGCCTTCGCCGTACTCCCCGCCGAATCCGAACCCAGCCTTCACGATCGATGGAAAGACGAGCATGCCGACGGCTTTGTGGGCCAGCTCGCGAGCGCCGCGAACTTGGTAATAGAAGGTGTGGAGCGTCGCATCGACTCCGGCATCGATTTCCCCGCGCGACGCGGCTTTGCTTTGAGACGACGCGCCGACGATCGTCGCAAGCGCCAATATTGCGATCCCTAGGTGTTTCAGTGACATGAATATTCTCCCTCGTTCCCCATGCCGACGCATGCCGGTCTTTCGTGGCCAAATTCCGAATTTGTGCAGGAAATCGCATAGTGCAGCGCAACCGTGGCTCTTAACCGTGTTCGCCCCGGAAGCAGAATGTGAGCACGAGGCCAAAGCGAATAAAAAAAGCCTCGGGATTCGAAGAGCCTGGTGGTGGGCGGTACAGGGATTGAACCTGTGACCCCACGCGTGTGAAGCGTGTGCTCTACCGCTGAGCTAACCGCCCTCCTGAAGACGGACCTTATGCGAGCACCCGCTGGAGACTGTCAAGCATTCAAGGCTTTGCAGCAGTGGCGGGCAGCACGGATGCGCTAGATAGGATGGCTTCGATGGCGGCCCGGCTCGCATGTCCGTTCTGGATTTGGCTTTTCGGAGCGTACGCCGTCACGATGGCCGCGCGTCCCGAGCCGCCAAGGACCAGGATAAACCGCGATTCGGGTCCCTGCTTTCCCATGGCATCGGCTAACACGTACGTGTGCGGATCGCTTCGCTTCAGCGCGCCATTTTCGTAAGCGGCATGCGTATAACCCTGACTTGCCAGAAATTCGAGGAATTGCGGTCCTTTGAATTCTTGCAGAGCTTGCGGCGGCAGCTCCGAAACCTCGACGGAGATTCCTGATGCGTCCTCATGCAACAGGGGCTGCGGTCCCGCGACATCGTTGAAATCATCCGGCACTTCGAAGGCAACGGGTCCGACTACGGCTTTTCTCGCAAAGGCACTGGGCGCGAAAAGAGCTGTGCAGGCGACGATCGATAGGATCGTCGCGAGAAGGGGCCTTGGTGCAGGAAGCAGTCGCATGCGGGGTCCTTGTACGCGCGGAGTTGTCGCTTCGTACCGCTTTGCGCGTGCAAATGAAACCGGCCACACCTGCTTCTCTGTCGCAGGCTCGAATCCAGCTAAACTTTGACCGTGTCCTGCGTGCCACGTGGCCTTGCGCTCGACCCTTGCAAAATGCGATGTGTCGGAAAATCACGTGAGACGGTGGAAGGCGCGGCCGCGACTTCTTTGGGGATCGAAGTCGCGTGGGGGGAGGAAAGCTTGCAGCTCGACGAGCCGCCACGTCCATTTCCGATATCTCTGGGACTGAACAAGCTGGGCCTGATCGGGCTCCGCTCGCCGCTGCTTGCGACACTCATCATTCTCCTTATCACCGCCATCGCCGCTTTGGGATTGATGCGTCTCAAGGTAGATGACAGCCTGTCCGAGTTGTTCCGGACCAACACGCCCGAGTACAAAACCTACGAAGCGATCGATCGCCTGTTTCCGTCCAGCGAATACGACGTTCTCGTCGTCGTCGAAGGCAAGAAGCTTCTGTCGCGCGAAGGATTGACCGCTTTCGGCAATGCCGCCGCCGACCTGCAACTGACCGACGGGGTCGATGGCATCGTCTCGATGCTGTCGGCGCGTGGCAAGCCCGACGCAACGGGTTATGCGCCCCCCGTCGTTCCCGATGAATTGCCCGAGGATCAGGCTGGCTTCGACGCCGTGCTCTCGGCGCTGAAGAACAACGACATCGTCAAGGGCAAGTTTCTGTCCGCTGATGGACAGTTGGCGCTGATGGTATTGGCGCTTGATCGCAAAATCGTAAGCGAGAAATCGCCAAAAGAGGTCATCGCCGGAATAGAGGAAACCGCGAAGCAGGACCTCAACCCGGCCGGACTGTCGGTAAAGTTGGCCGGCGCGCCGGTCATGAAACTCGAAATCCATAACGCCGTTGAGCGTGACCAGATCGTCTATAACGGACTTGGTCTTCTTTTTGGCGCGACGATCGCGGCGATCTTCTTCCGTCGCGTATCGCTGATGCTCGTGGCCGCACTGCCGCCGGTCATTGCCGTCACGTGGTCGCTCGGCCTTTTGGGCTGGCTCTCATTCAAGCTCAATCTGTTCCTCAACGTCATGACGCCGCTGATCATGGTGATGGGCTTCGCAGACAGCATGCAGATGGTCTCGGCCATCCGGATTCGGCTGCGCGAGGGCGACAGCAAGCTCGATGCGGTGCGTTTCGCAATCAACGTGGTCGGGCCTGCCTGCGTGCTTGCGCATGGCGCTGCGCTCTTATCCTTCTTGGCGCTGCTTTTTTCGGAGTCGGGCCTTATCCGGAACTTCGGCGAAGCTGGCGCTATGGCCGTCGGCATTTCGTTCTTGGCTGTCATCGTCGTGTTGCCGCTCTTGGCGCTGGTGTTCATCCGCAACGAAAAAACGCTGGCACGGGAGCATACCCCGGCCGACCGCATGATGGACGCGCTCGGCACGTTTGTCGGCGTGGTCGTCGACCGGGTCGTCGAGCACGCTGTACTTTATACGTTGATTGGATTGGCGCTGTTCGGCGTATTTGCCCACTTCCATCTTGAGCTCGAACCGCGATACCGGCTTGCCGACCAAGTGCCGGACCGGGAACAGGCGATCGCTGCCACGGGTCGCATCGATACCAAACTCACCGGCGCCAATCCGTTCCACGTCATGATTCGCTGGAAGAAGGGCAGCACCAGTCTCTACGCCCCCGCGACGCTGAAAGTCATCGAGGACACGCACCTCGCGCTAGAAAAGGCGGCGGGCCTTGGAAACGTCTGGTCGCTCGAAAGCCTGAGGTTGTGGCTGCGCGAGAGCGGCGAGGACAACGTCGAGACCATCAAGAAATACGTCAATCTTTTGCCCAAACATCTGGTCAGGCGTTTCATCGACAAAGATCAGGATGCGGTTCTCGTTACCGGTCGGCTTCCGGACGTCGATGCAAGCAAGATCCTGCCGATTGTCGAGAAGGTGGACAAGGCGCTCGATCCGGTTCGCAAGGCATATCCGAACTATGAGATTTCGGTAACGGGATTGCCCGCACTCGCGGCGCGCAACAGCTACCGGATGATTTCTCAGCTCGACGAAAGCATTCCGCTTTGCGTGCTCGTCGCGGCTTTGCTGTTGGCGCTGGCTTTCCGGTCAGTGTTCGTCGGTTTGATCAGCCTGCTGCCCGGACTCTTTCCGGTCGTCGCGTCAGGGGCGTTGCTCTATTACATGAGCGGCGGCCTCGAATTTGCGTCGGTCGTCGCATTGCTGGTTGTTTTTGGACTGGGAGTTGACGCACTCATCCACTTCCTGAACCGGCTTCGGCTCGAAGAGGGTCCGGGGATTCCGCCCGAGCTTGCCATCCGCAGGGCGCGCGTGCTCGTCGGACCGGCGATCATTCTGACGACGATCGTCCTGGCTTTCGGCCTCGGCGTGACCGTCTTTTCCGACCTGCCGTCGTTGCGCTTGTTCGGATTTGTTTGCGGCGTGACGCTGCTCGCGTCGCTCATCGCCGATCTCGTCTTTCTTCCGGCGACGATTCTCGTCTACCGCCGTTATATCAGCGGTCATTTCTGAAGCCGCCACCGTTGCCCGCTGGCCTGAAGGCAGGTTAGTCTCGTACGCGCGCAGGTGCATCGAGAGGCCGCGATGACCCAGAAGCTGATATTCATCCTGGCGAATACGGACCCTTGTCGACCCGGCGAACTGGGACCGCCTCTCGTTCAGGCAGCGGTCGCCGCTGGCATGTCGTATCACGTCGAGGTCATTTGCACGGGTTCGTCTGCCAAGCTGCTCAAGAATGGCGTGGCGGGCGACATTCACCTGAAGCCGGGCGACCCGCGCTCAGTGCACGATTTCATCAAGGACGCGCACGCAGCCGGCGTCAGGTTCTTCTGCTGCTCGACCGGCCTCGATCTTCTCGACATGCACAAGGACGATCTGATCCCCGAATGCTGCGGCGTTGTCGGGGCGGCGCACGTCATCGAAGAGATCATGTCGGGCGAAAGCAAGGTGCTCACGTACTGACGGGCGTGTTTGCAAACTTGCCGATGATTGGCGGCAGATTGCGATAATCGTCGATGATCGCATCGGGGCCATACGAGGCGACCGGATCGATGCTGTAGCCAAAGCTAACGGCAACGATTGGGATCTTGGCCGCTTTGGCGGTGCGAATATCGGTTTCGCTGTCGCCGACCATGATCGCCGCTTCTGGCCGGCCACCCGCGCGCGCGATCGTGCCGGTGAGGTGCTTCGGGTCGGGCTTATAAGCGCCGAGGCTGTCGCGTCCCGTCAGAGCCGAGAAGTAACCGTCGAGCTTGAGTGACGAGAGAACCGCCTTCGCCTGCATTTCGATCTTGTTCGTGCAGACCGCGAGCGTCGCACCTGCGTCCCGCAACCCCTCCAAAGTTTTGACGACATGCGGATAAGGAAGGCTCCGCTCGGCGATATGTGTACTATAGTACGCGATGAAGACTTCGAAGAGGTCGTGAAGCTCGCGTTCGGACAAGGTCCGGCCATGCGATTTGATCGCGCCGTCGATCATGGCCAAAGCTCCGTGCCCGACGAAGGGTCGGATTTCGAGTTCGTTCACGCGGCCGAGGCCCAAAGTTCCGAGCACATAATTGGTTGCCTCTGCGAGATCGGGCGCGGTGTCCACAAGGGTCCCGTCGAGGTCGAAAACAATCGTCCAACCCTTCATGAATTCTCCTTAAATCAGGCCGCACCGTACCGGCAGGCTTATCCCTTGTCACGGCTTCACGAAGGCATGTCGCACGCCGCTCGCTTGAAAGGGCTTTGCCGGAAGCATACAGAGGGCGCGCCGAATAGGGTGAGCATTGAAGTCACGGTACGGCGGAATTCCTGGGAGCGGGCATGAGCAGTGACGACTTGAAGCGACAGGCGGCCGAGCAGGCGCTGAATTATGTCGAAGACGGCATGAAGCTGGGGCTGGGCACGGGATCGACGGCGGCCAGATTCGTCGAGCTTCTCGGCGCCAAGGTCAAAGCCGGCCTAAAGGTTGTCTGTGTGCCGACGTCGGAGGCGACCCGCGCGCAGGCCGCGGCTCTCGGCATCCCGCTCGCGACACTGGACCAATATCCCGCACTCGATCTGACGGTCGACGGCGCCGATGAGATCGATGATGAGCTAAGGCTAATCAAGGGAGGCGGGGGCGCGCTTTTGCGAGAGAAGATTGTGGCCGTCGCATCCGAACGCGTCGTGATCATCGCCGACAGCAGCAAGCGTGTCGATGTGCTTGGCCGCTTCCCGCTGCCGATCGAAGTCGTGCCCTTCGGACTTACCGCAACTGAAAGGCTCATCGCCGGAGTGGCCGCGGACGCCGGATGCGAGGGCGAAATCAAATTGCGCACCGGCCCGAACGGTGCGCCCTATGTGACGGATAATGGCAACCATATTCTCGATTGTTTCTTCGGCGCGATTGACGACCCCGAAGCGTTGGATGACGCTTTGAAGCTTGTTCCAGGCGTTGTGGAGAGCGGCCTATTTCTCGGCATCGCCGACATCGGCATTGTCGCCGGTCCGCAGGGCATCGAGGTGCTGTCGGCAGAGGAAACGGATTTCGATGAGGAGACCTGATAATGCGTTCAATTTTATTTGCGCTTTTTCTCGCCGTTGGCTTCGCGCTGCCCACATTCGCTGAGGAGACGCCACCGCCTGTTGATCCGGCGCGCATCGCAGCCGCCCGGGATCTGTTGGAAGTGACCGGCGTCACCAAGCAGATGGACGGCATGGTTCAGGCCATGTCGCGCGGCTTCGCGAAGGGCGCAAATGCCGATACGTCGGAGGCCGGCAAAAAGCTCTCGGCACAATTCGATTCCGGAATGAAGAAGCTGCTCGAATATAAGGATCAGATGATTTCGGATTTCGCGGTTCTCTACGCGCAGACCTTCACCGCCGAAGAAATGAAAACGGTCGCGGATTTCTATCGCTCCGGCGCGGGCGCGAAGTTCATCGCCAAGACACCCGAGCTGATGCAGAAGGGCGCAGCCATCGGCATGAAGTACAGCGAGAAAATCGCTGATGAAATGAAAGCGGCAACGCCACCGCCACCGCCAGCGCCCGAGCCGAAATAGCAAGAGCCTCATTCGCATGCCTGAATTCGACTACGACCTCTTTGTCATCGGAGCAGGATCGGGCGGTGTGCGCGCGGCGCGCATCGCGGCAAGCCACGGCGCGCGCGTCGCGATTGCCGAAGAATATCGCGTCGGTGGCACGTGCGTTATTCGCGGTTGCGTTCCGAAAAAGCTTCTCGTCTATGCGAGCCGCTTCACCGACGAGTTCGAGGATGCAGCGGGCTTCGGCTGGATGCTTGAGGATCCCAAGTTCGATTGGCCGTCACTGATCGCCTCGAAGGACAAAGAGATTGCACGCCTTGAAGCTGCTTATCGCGCGACGTTGAGCAAATTCAGCGTCGAGCTCTTCGCGGAACGCGCAACACTCGGCGGGCCGAATGAAATTCGCCTGCAGAAATCTGG
>JAICLG010000311.1 GCA_025927515.1 Hyphomicrobium sp. | reverse complement strand
CTCTATTGGTTCGCCTACGGCATCCCGACAGTCATCCTGCTCGCCGTATTGATTTACGGCGTCCACCGGGCTGGCTGGTTCGGCCCGCGCGAGGAACGTCAGCTCGACGCCAATACCAGGACGGCGCAGGAGCGCGACGACCCGCAAAGGAGAAGAGGTTGAGCGGCTTATCGAGACAGCTCGTGCGGCTCATGACGGGAACCCGGATCGCGGATTTCGCGATAAGCAGAGAAGGCCAGGAGATAGATCAAGAGATAGGTCAAGGGATAGGTCATGTCCGTCTGGTTCAGAGACGACGCACCGCCGCTCCTGCTCGAAGACGCCGTCAAGATTGCCGTCGACTTCCTCGACCGAACGGGTGAAATCGACGATCACGAAGAGGCGTGCCGCTTCCTCGTCAACAAAGTGGAATTCATGATCGCGCAAGGACAGCGTAACAAGCTGCTGCTTGCCAATCGCGCCATCACCGCCTTTCAGCGCTATCGCAAGGCACGAACGATCGAGATGACGCTGCTCTCCTGAGCAGGCGCAAACCCTGCCATAGGAACGCAACCCGGCGGTCGCCGGTTTGCTCCCTATCATGGCGCAGGTTCGGATCGGCACATCGGGCTGGCATTATGATTCCTGGCGGGGGCCCTTCTTTCCAAAGGGTCTCCCGCTCAAGAGACAGCTTGAATATTACGCCCGCCAATTCGGCACCACCGAACTCAACGGCGTCTTTTACCGGACGCCAAGTCTTGATGCCGTCAAGACCTGGCGCGTGCAGAGCGGGGAGGATTTCATCTTCGCCTGGAAGGCCTCCAAATTCATCACCCACTGGAAGCGGCTCTCGAACAACTCCGTCAACAGCCTCGCACTGATCGAAGAGCGGCTGGCTCTGCTGGGGAAGACGGCCGGACCGATTCTATTTCAATTGCCTCCGAATTTTGAAGCCGATGCCGAAAGGCTCAGCTCCTTCTTCAAGCTGCTCTCGAGGAAACGCCGCTACAGCTTCGAGTTCCGGCATCCGAGCTGGTACCGGCGAGACATCCTTGGACTGTTGTCGGCACGGAATGTCGCGCTCTGCCTGTCGGATCACCACCAGGCCCCGGCTCCCTGGAAGCGTACGGCCGATTTCATCTATATCCGCGGACACGGCCCGGGCGGACGATACAGGGGCCATTATCGACCGCAAATCCTGGCCGAATGGGCCAGACGCATCCGCGCATGGAAGAGGCAGGGCTACGACGTCTTTGTGTATTTCGACAACGATCAGAAGAGTGCCGCTCCGGCTGACGCGCTCAAGCTCAAGCGGTTATTGAGCTAGACCCTCAGCCTCGCGCGGAGTTCTATTCTTCCCGCTTTCCCTCGCTTCGCGGCGGTTCGCCGACATCCTCATTTTCGGCACGACGCTCTTCTTCCTTGCCTTCATGCACAAGCTGGTCGTCACCGATCATCTGCCCAACCATCTGCTTGGTGCGCGCCTGAGCCTTCTTCTGCAGCCTACTCATGTCGTGCTCCAATCCGGGATGCCCAATGAGAACGCTTTCACGAACGCGCAACTTGAACGCTAGAAGGCCTTCGAGGCCACCCCGCTGTTCTCGCTGCTCGGGACGCTGATGTGCACCTCATGTCCCTGATGTATCGCCATCGACGCCGCGGTGGCGGCCGACTCGAATGCGGATTCCTTTGTCGAATATTCGCCGTTGATCTTTCCATCGTGCCGCACGCCCCACTGCTTGCCTATCGGCACGATGTCGTAACGAGCCAGTCCCATTTTCGTATCCTCCACCCTTTGCGAGCACCAACGGCGGTTCAGGACTCTCGTTCCATTCGGGTCGGAACTCGGCGTGCGCCGATCGGTTGAAACGAAAAAGCGGAAGCGGAGGAAGAGGTCAGCCATGGCGCAATCATCCCGTCAGAAGCGCATCACCGGCAGGGTGATGCACGAATTCAAGCACGGCGAATTGAAGAGCGGCAGCGGAGGCAAGGCCGGCAAGGTCAAAAGCCGCCGGCAAGCGATAGCCGTCGCGCTGCAGGAAGCAGGCGCCTCGAAATACGACAGCGCGCGGCGCAATCGCCACAGCCTGCGGCGAACCGAGAAGAAGGAGGCGCAGGGTCGCACTGCCCAGCAGGAACGAGAAGGCAGATCGCATGTCGGCGCCTCGCGGGAACGTGAAAGCACCAGGGCGATGGGTGGGCGCGACGCCCGCAAGCAAACCGTGCGAGGCCATCGTGCGGCCGTCGCCCGCGCCCGCAAGAGCGACGGGCATACCCGCAAGGAGCTTTACGAGAAGGCGAGAAAGCGACATGTCGAGGGACGCTCGAAAATGACGAAGCGACAACTGGAAAATGCGCTCGGGATGCGCTGACCGTTACGTAGCTTCGGCGCAAACCTCGCTAGCTCATGGTTCCCGGCAAAAAGCATCGGATGGATGTTCCCGTGGCCCCTTTCAAAGGCCATACCATCGTTCGCCCGGCGCGATTGGGCTCGGTGATGACAGCGTCGTCCGGAACATCGATCCATTCCCCGTCGAGCCGGACGCGGAAATGACCGTCCTTCGACTCCCAATCGGGATCGGATATCACGAATCCGTCCGCACTTGAGCAGCACAGCCCCTTGCCGCTCCTGAGCGTGTCGAACCATGGCTTCAATGGTGAATTGGAATATCGTCCGTCGTCCCGCGCCGATACCAGCCCCGCTGCGAGCAATGCCGGCCCTGCAAACAGGATGGCGAGCAGGTTCTTCATTGCTGCAGAACGTCGCATCGCGAGAGACGTTCCTAAAGTTAGGAACGGCTCTTCCTGGCCGTCGTTGGCCAGCCGGAGGGAGAAACCCATGGCCAGACAACGCGAGCCCAATGGCGTCGAGCCGGAATTCTCCGAAGACGACATCCAGCGCGCACAACTCGGTCCGCGCGGCGTCCCGGGAGCGCCCGATCCGGCGAAGATGACGCCACAGCGCGAGAAGAAGACCCCGAAACATATCGATCAGGGTCACACCTCGTAACGCGGCGAGTGCGGTTGCGCCCAGTGAGGTCGCGATGCCGCTTTCGACTTCTCATTCGGCAACGTGCAAGAGAACCCGGACGAAAACCTCGCAGCCAGGAGATTTTTCGTCGTACTGCTTGACGATCTCGTGACCTGGGCACGATCAGGATCGTTGACGTGAACGACCTTCGGTCTTGCGTGCTGCGCCATCGAGCAGATGCAGGTTTCGATGCCGCTACATCCGCGGATGCGACCGCGTCGCGCCCGTCGACGTTTACGTGCCGGACTGGCCGCCGACGGCGGAAGCGCTGCTGTACGGCATCCTGCTGCTGCGAAAGAAGATCAGGCGGACCGGCAACATCGAGCGATAAACATGTGTGATTCGACGACCCCGCGATCTCACCCCCGAGAGGTACTCGCGCAGATTATTATCCCTTGTTAGTTTTCGCCCGCTCGCTTTTTGCGGGCTGCCGCGAGACCGGCACGCGCGCGCTACAGCGCGCCTTTCACCGAGCT
>JAICLG010000008.1 GCA_025927515.1 Hyphomicrobium sp. | reverse complement strand
TTTTTGGCGCCGCTCTTGGTCTTCATCTTAGGCATTTTGCTTCGTTCCTTTAGTTCGCTCGCGGGCCCGCCGGGTGCTTGCGCTGATGCGCGTCGCAGCCCTGGTCCTCCGCGGGGGCGCCGCTCAGCGGCGGGGCGCGGTTGCGCCCACGGCTCTTGCGAGCCGAAGTGCAGATGCCTGTCTCGGCGCCGGCACTCTCGGCAGTCGTGAAACTGCCGGTCCTGCGAAGGGTGCTTTTTGCGGTTTCCGCTTGTTTTTCAAAAGCATAAGAACCGCCACGGCATGCCTCGCCGGGCGGCTCTGATCGGGTTTATACGGAAGTGTTGCGAAAATCGCAACAGCTTGCTCAACGGGCTACCACACGTTGCGATTTTCACAACATCCGGGCGGAAATTGTTTTGGACGGAACGAAAATCGCGTCCGGCGAGCCTGAACGAAGTACAAAGCTTGGGCGTTGGGAAGCGGGTGTCGGGATGACTGACATCCAAGGGGCGGGGGAGACGGGGCGTTGAGACAAATTATCGATCAAATCGTGCATCTGCTCCAGCAGGGCATCACGGCGATTTTCAAATTCGTCGATCTCGTCTGGCGGTGGTCATTCGGCGAGATGTTCGCGATTTTTCAATCGGATTGGCAGGCCCTGCCGGTGTGGAAGATCGCCATTCTCGCGGTGGTCGTCATTGCGATCGTCTACGTGCTGTACAGGGGCTTCTTTCAGCTCTGGCACGCGGCGGAACAGATTTTCAAAGCCTTCGTCGATCTGCTGATGGTGCTCGTATCGGTCTTGCCGTACGTCCTGCTCGCCGGCGTGATCGCAGCGGCAGGGAGTTACGTCATTAAGCACGTCAACTTCTGATGTTGTGAGTTCGTGCAGTCGATCAAGTTTCAAGCTGGCGAGGAGTTGGCGGGGTTCTCGTTGAACACGATGTAGCGGCGCACGAAATAGAGGACGACGAAGCAAAGAAGCACGGCGACGGTTTTGCCTTCGACCGCCGGCAGCTTCATCACGTGCACGGTCATCCAAAGGACTGCTGCCGTCAGAATGAGACCGATGAATCCGGTGCCCACAAATTCCATAAACAAGCGGTGTTCGCTTTTGTGCGACATGTCGCGAACGAAGACGTATTTCTTCATCAAACCGTAATTCACGATAATCGCGGCGGTATAAGCGAAGGCGCTTTGCAGGACCGGCATGCCAAACATCCGCGTGAGAGTCAGGAGCACGGTGTAATCAACCACGGTCGAAACAAGATTAGCGCCGACGTAGCGTAATAGATGCTCGACTTTAGAATGCATGCGACAGCCCTCGCAGATCTAATCCTTGTTCCGGGGCCTGACCCGGGGGGTACGGACCACGGCCAGCCCTCGCTTGCGCCGTGTGATCATCCAACCGTTTGCGGCGCGGCCCCGTACGCCGATATTCTCCTGTGTCTTATTTACGATGCTTCGGGCTTTCGCACCTGCGCCAAATCGACCGCTGTTGCTTTAGAGCCGCAACTCAATTCAGCTTTGGTCAAATTATTGAGGGATATAGCGCGACTATCTATTCAGATTTCATTCAGACGTTTGTTGCGAAATTTCCGGCGCACGCACAGTTCGCGTGTCGAATAAAAGGTATGGAGACGCCCATGCGTATTGCACCATTTCTTGCAGCATCCGTCGTCGCAATCGGTCTGTCAGCGTCCGGCAGTCCGTCTCAGGCAACGCCTCTTCCGCCATTACAACAGCTTCAAACGAACCAATCCCTCGCGCAACCTGTCGGCTACGTCCGGCATTGTGTGCGTTGGCGCCACATTTGCGGCCGTCGTTGGGGTTGGGGCGGCCCACGGTTCCGCCGGTGCATGATCCGGCACCGCTGCTAGTTGCCAAAGGCAAAGGCAACGTCAACGGATGGCGGTGATCGTGCCGCCATCCGTCAAATCTGCTTGGTTGTACGCCGGAGCCGGTTCGCCAGCAGGCTCATGACGCGCAACGCGAATTGCGGTTCGTTGCGGATAATGGCGAGGAATGCTGGCTTGTCGATGATAACGACTTCGGTCGGCTCCGTGGCTATTGCGGCGGCAGAGCGTACTCCATCGTCGATCAAGGCCATTTCGCCGAAGATGCCTCCCGGACGCACGTTTTCCAGGACGGTGCCATAGGTGATGACGTCGACCCGGCCGGAGCGCACCATGTACATCGCGTCGGCGGCATCGTCTTCGAGAAAGATCTTTTCTCCGGCTTCGAGATGACGGTACGGCGCACCGATCTCATCCAGGATCGAGAAATCGAGTGCTGGCTTTTCTTTATCCATGATCGTCGCTTCCCGAGCCGTCGCGGCGCAATATAAAGCTAGAGCCCTGCCCGGGGGACGAGCAAGGCTCACGATCTTCTATCACATAATCAGTGTGCGAAGGAATGGCGGCGGGGCATCGTTCCCGTCGCTAACCTCACTTCGGCGCCAGCACCATGATCATTTGCCGGCCTTCGAAACGCGGTTCGCTCTCGACCTTCGCGATCAATTCGGTGTCACCTTTCACGCGCTGCAGAACGGCCATACCGAGCTGTGAATGGGCCATTTCTCGACCGCGAAAACGGAGCGTGATCTTGACCTTGTCGCCCTCTTCGAAAAACCGCCTGATGGCGCGAAGCTTCACGTCGTAGTCATGATCATCGATGCCGGGCCGCATCTTGATTTCTTTCAACTCGACGATTTTCTGATTCTTGCGCGCTTCGGCTGCTTTTTTCTGTTCTTGGAATTTGAATTTTCCGAAATCAAGAATCTTGCATACCGGCGGTTCGGCGTCCGGCGAGATCTCTACGAGATCGAGGCCGACGCCCTCGGCGCGGGCAAGGGCATCAAATTTTGCGACGACGCCGACATTCTGTCCATTCTCGTCGATGAGACGGACTTCCCGGGCCCGGATTTGATCGTTGATGCGGGGCCCTTGGTTTTCCCGGCTCTGAGGCTCGGGTCGCATAGGTCTACGGATGGGGTAAACTCCTTCTGTGGTTCCGCTTATGACGGGGATGAGTCGTAGAACTCTCCGCCGCGCGGGACATTGAAAAAAATCGGGTCGTCGAGTCAAGCGCCGCCGGGCCGGAATGGCCGCCAAAGGGTAAAATAGCGCTAATTCGTCGGCGGCTATGTGCTTTAGGCGTACTCCGCCGGGCCTGTTTGCAGCCCCGGACCGGTCGGTTATCGCCAATGTTCGGCGATCCAGGGCGTTGGACGGACGTGCTTGTAAAGCTTCTTCCACGCTGCATTGACCGGCCAGATGCCGTCCCGAGCCTCATGCGGATCCGGCTTGCCGTGGAAGGCGACGACCTTCGTGCCAGCGGGAAGGGGCGGCGGTACGAAGAAGCGCATCGGCCAAGACGGAAGAAGAGAGTGCTTGAAGCTCAGACACCATTCCCGCGGAAGAAATATCTGTTCGTCAGTCGCATCTGAAATATATTGTTGCTCAATTCGATAGCGCGAAAGGATGGCTTCCGGGTTGGCGTTGAAGTCATCGTAGATGTAGGCCATTTTTCCGGCAGGAAAACGGTAGACCGACGTGTTGCCAACTCTCTGATTGAGCTGCGTCCAGTTCTGCGCGACGCAGTAGTGTCCCGGCATGTAATCGAAAAAGTCGTCGATCGATCCGGTGATCACGACGTCTAGGTCGAAGAACAGAACGTCCCCCTCGAGATCATTCAGCGGGTATTGCCACAACGACAGCTTGCGCCACGGCGTAGCCGATAGGTGTTCGGGCAGGTTGATGGGGGGGAGCGGCGCGATCGTCACCCAAGGATCGGCGCCCTCCGCATCATCGGTAAAGCAAACCAACCGCGTATCCCGCGTCGTGTTTCTGCGCACCATCGAAGCCAGGCGATTGAGATAATCGATCCCGTACTTCGTGCCCCACTTTGTGCATATCACCGTCTGCATTGGTTGCTTTTTCTGAAACTGCTTTCTGCGGGTTGGAATTTTGGTTGCGCTGTTTACACGTTCTTTGCGTCCGCGCCATCGTGCTTTAAGGCGGGATATGCTGCTTTGAGGAATTGCTGCTCCATGCGAGTCTTAAGAAGACTATCGTAGACGGCAAGGGTCGCGCGCTGCATTTCGAATGTGGAGAACGCGTTCGCTACGTGGTCGCGGGCGCGCCGTCCGATCGTCGTGCGTTGCGTTTCGTCGAGTGACAGAGCTTCCATCAGCGCGACCTCGTAGGCTCGCAAATCTCCAGGTGGAACCAGCCAGCCCGTCCGCGCCTCGCGTGGAACGCGCGGCGGTGCGAGAACCGTCTCTGGCGGGGCGCCGATGTCGGTCGAAATGACTGGACATTTCATCGCCTGGGCTTCGGCTGCGGCGCGGCCGAACGCTTCCGGTTCGATCGAGGCGACGATTGCGGTATGCGCTGCGGCGAAAGCGGCCGGCATATCGTCAACGTGGCCGACAAGGCGAACGATGTCGGAGACACCGGCGTCGGCAATCTGCTTCTTCAAGGTGTCACGATAGTCGTCGCGGCCTTGCGCGTCGCCGGCCAGAATGAAAACGCAATCCGAGGCCCGGTCACGGATGCGGGCCGCAGCGGCTATGACGTCGGTCTGGCCCTTCCATCGGGTCAGGCGGGCGGCATGGAGGACGACGCGCTGCTTGTCGTGAACACCCCAATGGCGGCGTAGATTTTCGATGCGCTCCGCCGCGATCGTGGCAGGATCAAAAGCATCGAGATCGACGCCGCGATAAACGACGCGAATACGCGCTTCGGGCGTCGCGTACCGTTTTTTGATGATGTCGGCTGTATATCGCGAATTCGCAATCACGATGTCGCCGCGCGCCATGACGCTGTTGTAAAGCTTCTTCGCCCGGCCTTTCTCGTTATAGATGCCGTGATAGGTCGTGACGAAAGGAAGTTTGGTTCGTCGCGCAGCGGCGAAGGCACTCCATGCGGGTGCCCGGCTGCGTGCATGGATAAGATCGACCGCTTCTTTGCGCGTGATCCGCTCGATCGCGGCTGCGTTCATTGCAAGCTTCAGCGGATTTTTGGTTGCCGCAGGAAATAGGAGTAACTCGCCGCCGGACGCTGCTACGCGATCCGCCATGCGTCCGCCTTCGCTGAGGACGATGGCCCGTCCGCCGCCACGGGTCACCGCCGCGGCGATCTCGATGGCGGAAAGCTCGGCGCCGCCAGTGTCGAGCTCAGGAATTATCTGCAATACAGTAGGGCGCTGCAGGCCCATGGGGCGGCTCCAAAGGAATGGACGAGGTTGTTTAAAGTGCCAAGCGATGAACCGCAAACGCTGATCGTGGGCGAGGGTGGCGAGCAGCGCGTGATCGCCTATCGTTCGGATCCGGGCTCGCCTGATGCGACGGGTGTTTTCTGGCTTTCAGGCTTTATGTCGGACATGGCGTCGACAAAGGCCGTTGCCGTTGCCGAGTGGGCGGCGGAGCGTGGCTTGGCGGCTACACGTTTTGATTATTCCGGACATGGCGTTTCGCAGGGTCCGTTCACGGACGGAACGATTGGTCGCTGGCTCGAAGAAGCACACGCGGTTTTCACGCGGGTCACGAACGGACCGCAGGTCATTATTGGCTCGAGCATGGGCGGGCATATCGCGCTCCTTCTTTTGCGCAAGCTTCTGCGAGATGAGCCATCCGCCGCCGCACGCATCAGGGGGCTCGTTCTCATCGCTCCGGCCTGGGACATGACCGAAGAGCTGATGTGGAAACGCTTCGGAGAGGACGCCCGCAGGGCGATCCTTGACCGGGGCTGCTACGAACAGCCTTCGGCATACGGATCGCCGTATCCGATTACGCGCCGGCTGATAGAGGATGGGCGCAAGCATCTTCTGGCACGCAAACCTTTTGATCCGGGAAGGCCGGTCGTCATTTTGCAAGGTCTTCAGGACCCCGACGTTCCCGCCGCGCATACGCGTGAGCTTTTGGATTTTCTGACGGGCGGCCACGTGAAATTGGTCGAGATCGCCGACGGCGAGCATCGGCTGTCGCGTCCGCAGGATCTGGCGTTGCTGTTCAGTGAAGTCGGCAAGCTTGTTTAGAGTCTAGGCGCGTTCGTCATTAGGATTGAGCGATGGCTTTCAGTCCTTCGACGTAAGTAGGATATGCGAGGCGGACCTGGAGTTCGTTCTTCATGCGCGCATTCGAAACCTTCTTGCTCTCCGCATAGAAGCTGCGCGCCATCGGTGTGAGGCTCGCATCCGTCAGATCCGTTGCAGGCGGGCAGGGAACGCCGAGAAGCTCGGCGCCGTAGGCGATGACATCCTGTGGCGGCGCCGGAAGGTCGTCAGTGACGTTGAAGATATGGATACCCGCTGGAAGCCGAAGCGCCGCTTCGGTCGCGGTCGCGATGTCGTCGACGTGAGCGCGGTTAGTGACCTGCCCCGGCTTGAAAATCCGACGCGCCTTGCCCGCACGCAATTGATCGATGGCGCTGCGCCCCGGCCCGTAAATGCCGGGAAGCCGCAAGATCACACCGGTTTTGCCGCTCGTCCGCGCAAGTTCGGTCCAAGCGTTCTCGGCCGTCAGACGGCGCATTCCACGTTCCGTAATCGGATGCGGTACGGTCTCTTCATCCACCCATCCGCCTTGGGAATCGCCGTAAACGCTGACGGACGAATAGTATCCGATCCACGAGATCGAAGAGCTACCGGCAATGTCCGCGCCATAAACAGCGAGCGCCGCATCGCCGGTGGCATCGGGTGGAATCGACAGCAAGACGTGGGTCGATTTGCGGAGGGCTTCTGCGACATCAGGATCGCGCGTGCGTCCGTCGAAGACGAATGCGTCGTAACCGTTGCCTTTCAGAGTGGCGACTTTTTCGGAATTCGTCGCGGTTCCTGAAATGGCCCAGCCCTTGGTAGCGAGCCGGTGCGAGAGCACGCCTGCGCAATAGCCGAGGCCGAAACAGAAGAGGCGATTCATGCTGCATGTCCTTCAACGGGCATCGCCCATTCGCGTGCGACCTCGGGATCGGTCTCGATCGGTTCGTAACGTGCTTGCAACGGCTCGATCTCCGCAGCGCTCATCAGGCGTTTGGCGGACCATATGGCCATAGCGCGCACGAGAGGAGAGTCGTCATCGAGCAACGGCTCGATCTGGGGAAGCAATGATCTATCGCCCGAGTTGCCTGCCGCAATGAGTGCATTGCGGAGAACGCGATTGCGGCCCGTGCGCTTTATCGGCGTGCCCGCGAAGCGCTGCCGAAACGCGGCGTCATCGAGCGCCAGCAGCTCGGCGAGCGGCGGATTATCGGTGCCGGCCTGAGCGGCAAAGCGCATCTCGGTCGCGGTGGCTGCGAACTTGTTCCACGGACAGACGGCAAGACAGTCATCGCAACCAAAGACGCGGTTGCCGATGGCTGTGCGAAACTCGGGTGCGATATGGCCTTTGTGCTCGATCGAGAGGTAGGCGATGCAGCGGCGCGCGTCGAGCTGATAGGGCGCCGGGAAGGCTTTCGTCGGACAAACGTCGAGGCAGCGGCTACAAGAGCCGCAATGGCTGACCTCGGCCGCGTCGGGCGAGAGCTCGGCCGTTGTCAGGATCGCTCCGAGGAACAGCCAGGAGCCGTGCTCGCGTGAAACGAGGACGGTGTGCTTACCCTGCCAGCCAAGGCCTGCCTTCATCGCCAGCGGCTTTTCCATCAACGGCGCGGTATCGACGAAGACCTTGACGTCGGCGCCTGATTTCGCAGCGAAGGCGCGGGCGAGCGATTTGATCTTCTTTTTCACGATGTCGTGGTAGTCGCGGCCCTTCGCATAGACGGAAATGACACCGCGATCGCTCTGTTCGAGAGCATCAAGCGGGTCGGTTGGCGGCGCGTAGGATTGTCCGACCATGATTGCGGTCCGCGCTTCGGGCCAGAGCCGGAGCGGGTCTCCGCGTCTGTCGGCGTTCTCCTCCATCCAATCCATGTCGCCGTGGCGGCCGTCCTTCAAAAAATAATCCAGCCGCGCCGCAAGCTCGCCGGACGACCCGAGACGTGCAATGCCGATCGCGTCGAGGCCAAGCTTTCGCGCCTCGTCGTGAAGTAAGGTATTGAGATCGGCGGTCGAGGCGGCAGGTTCCAACACGATACGAGGCGCGAGTTTCAAAAATCCAGGTCAGAGTAAGCGAGCGACGGCGACGAACCTGGAACGCGATCGGAAAGGAGCGCACGAAATGACGGCCGCGACTTGATCTTCTGATACCACGTCTTAACCGCCGGATATTCGTTCCAGGGCACTTCGCCCAGATAGTCCACGGTTGAGATATGGGCCGCCGCGGCGAAATCGGCAAAGCTCAAATCGTCGCCTGCCAACCAACGCCGCGCGTCGGCAAGATAGCCGGTATAGGCAAGGTGGTAGCGGAGATTGGCGCGCACTGCCCGCAAAATGGCTGGATCGGGCGCGCTTCCACCCGACGGCTGCATCGTCTGATAGACCTTCTCGTTAAGAAGCTCGCGCGTCACCTCGCGCTCGAACTTGCCGTGATACCAGTCGACGAGGCGGCGGACCTCGGCACGATCCTCGCGGTCGCCCGGAAACAGCGGCAGCGGCCTCGCCGACATCACCGTTGTGCTCGGCACTGGCTCTTCGGCGATAAATTCAGAAATGGAATAAGCGCCGCAGAGCGTCAGGCCATTGTCGTATTCGAGGACAGGCATTTCTCCGGCAGGGTTTTTGGCCAGGAAGCCCTTCCGCCATTCCCAGGGATTTTCATCGAGCAGCCCGACTTCGATGCCGTATTCGGCAAGCGCGATGCGCACCGAGCGGGAGCGAGGGCAAAGCCTGTATTGAGTCAAACGTGGAGGCATTGGGTCTCTTCGTTGGCCAAGCGGCCAGTATACCTTTGGCATAGGTCGATTCGAAGGCGGCCGTGCGCAAAAGCGCTTCTATGTTGCCCGCGCGAATTCTGCTAACGCTCTCGCGCCGTTAAGCCCGAGGGAGCCAGTTTCATGCATACGTGGGAAGCCATTTTTCTCGGGGTGATCGAAGGCTTGACGGAATATCTGCCCGTGTCATCGACCGGGCATCTTTTGCTGACCGAAAAACTTCTGGGCGTTACGTCTCCAGGGCGCACGTTCGAGGTATTGATCCAGCTCGGCGCGATCCTGGCGCTTCTGACCGTCTATTCGGGCCGCCTATGGCACCTCGCGCGAGATTTTCCGAGCGACGCAAAAGTGCGCCGTTTCGTGTTTTCGGTTTTGATCGCGTTTCTTCCGGCTGCCGTCATCGGCGTGCTCGCTCACAAGATCATCAAAGATTATCTTTTCGAATCACCGTTCATCATCTGCACGGCTCTCGTGATTGGCGGCATCGTGCTTCTGTTTGTCGACCGCATGCCGCTCAGGCCGCAGTATCACGACGTCATGGATATCCCGCCGCTGAAGGCGATGGGCATTGGTTTTTGCCAGTGCCTGGCAATGATCCCCGGCGTTTCGCGTTCCGGTTCCTCGATCGTCGGCGCGATGTTTCTCGGTACCGACAAGAGAACAGGCGCCGAATTCTCGTTCTTCCTGGCGATGCCGACGATGGCCGGCGCCTTCGCCTATGACCTCTATAAAAATTGGACGCTTCTGACACCTGACGCGATCGACAATATCGCGCTTGGGTTCATCGCAGCGTTCATAACGGGCGTGATCGTCGTGCGTTATGCACTCGATTTCATTTCGCGCCGTGGTCTTTCGTTTTTCGGGTGGTGGCGACTGCTCGTCGGCGGCGTTGGGCTCGGAGCACTCGCGATCCTTCATTGATCGGAGATAAATCCGCTAGCGAAACGCCGTCGTGCTGGTGCGGCCCGGTTCAGGCCGCGTGCGAAGCGATGGGCTTCGTCAGAACGATCCGAAGCTCATCGATATCCTTCGCATTGCGCAGGCCCTCAAGGGTTGCCGGATCTCGCACCAGACGAGAGATGCGCGCCAGCGCTTTCAGGTGATCGCCGCCCGCCTGCTCGGGAGCCAGAAGGAAAAACAACAGATCGACCGGCTCGCCGTCGTGGCTCTCGAAAGGAACAGCATGTTCGAGGCGTGCGAAGAGGCAAGTGATGGCCTGAATGGCCGGAAGCTTGACGTGGGGGATCGCGATGCCGCGGCCGAGGCTGGTCGAACTCAGGCGCTCGCGTTGCAAGAGAGCGGCGTAGATCTCGTGCGCTGATGCGCCCGTTGCGGCTTCGGCCTTCGTCGCCAAGGCTTGTAGCGCCTGCTTCTTGTCGTCGGCCTTGAGCCGCGGAATGATTCCTTCCGGGGCCAGCATGTCCTCAATATCCATTCAAGCTCCATCGCGATGAACATCGCTATCCATGCTGCGCTGCCCGCGCGCCCCCTCGGGCCGTCAGCGCTGCAAATCAAAGATGTGAGTTCCCCTTAGCCCACGCGTTCCGAAACAGCGGCTCCGTCCGCTTTCGAAGGAGCTGGAAGCTCAGCGTCAATCCAGCCGATATGTCCATCGTTGCGCCGGTAAACGACATTCAGACCACCGTGGGCCGCATTCTTGAAAATCATGAAAGCTGCTTCGGACAAATCCAGCTGCATAACCGCTTCGCTGACTGTCATGTGGCCGATGTTGCGCTGGCCTTCGGCGATTATAAGCGGATTCGCGTCGACGTGCTCGGGTTGATCGTCTTCTCCCACTGTGACGACGTAATCGCGCGCCTCCATATCGGCTTTGCGACGAGCAGCGGCTGCGGCCGAAGAATGGCTTTTGATGCGGCTCTTGTAGCGCCGAACGCGCGTTTCCAGGCGGTGAGCAGCCGTATCGACGCTGCTATAGGCGTCGCCGCCCTCGCCGTTTGCTTCAAGCAAAAGCCCGCCGTTCAGCCGGATTGAACAAGACGTTTTGAAGAGTCCGCGCTCGCGCTCGAGCCGGACGTGTCCCTCCGGCACGCGTTCGAGATACTTCTGCAACACCGTTTGTATCTTGTCGCTCGCGTAGGTTTGGAATGCGTCGCCTGCCGCGAGATTTTTTCCAGTAATTTGAATGGTCATGGATATGCCTGTTCTGCATTCACCGTGGCTGTATGGACTCAAATCTCGGCGCATGGCCTGGCGCCGTGAAATCCTTTCGCCTCTCACACATTCGCAGGCGCGTGTGACCGTAACAAGCCCGTATTTCTGGCAAGCGTTAGGCTTGAGACCGAGCGCTGTCAAATCACGCTTCAGAAATGACTTCAACAAAACTGTTTAGTATTATCATATAGTTATGCGTTTGAAATTAAGCGGCCCCGCCGAGCCGTTCCATCAGTCTCTTATCGCGACGACGTTGCACCGAAGAGGGGATGCGCATGGCTTCGCGGTATTTCGCCACCGTGCGGCGAGCGATGTCGATTCCTTCGTTTTTCAGCCGGTCGACGAGCTGATCATCGGAGAGTACGGCATCGGCGTGCTCCGCGTCGATCAATTGTTTGATGCGGTGGCGTACGGCTTCCGAAGAGTGAGCTTCTCCGTCGGCGGCAGAAGCGATCGCGGAGGTGAAAAAGTATTTCAGCTCGAAGATGCCGCGCGGCGTCGCGATGTACTTGTTGGACGTCACGCGCGAGACGGTGGACTCGTGCATCGAGATGGCGTCGGCGATCGTCTTGAGGTTCAGGGGGCGCAGGTGCTGCACCCCGTACATGAAGAAGCTGTCCTGCTGACGTACGATCTGCTCGGCAACCTTGAGGATCGTGCGAGCGCGCTGATCCAGGCTTTTGGCCAGCCAATTCGCGGTCTGAAGGCAATCGAACAGGTAATCCTTGTCGCGTTCGTTCGTCGCCGTTTTCGCGATGCGCGTGTAATAGGTGCGGTTGACGAGCACGCGCGGCAGCGTATCGCTGTTCAGCTCGACGTGCCAGCCGCCGTCGGATGCAGCACGGACGATCACATCCGGCACGACGGGCTGTAGCTGAACGGAGCCGAACTTGAGGCCCGGCTTCGGATTGAGCCGCTTGATCTCGCGGATCATGTCGGCGAGTTCTTCCATATCGACGCCGACGGCCTTCTTCAGAGCCGCAAGATTGCGATTGCCGAGGTGATCCAGATTCGCGAGCAGCACGGCCATCAGCGGATCGTAGCGGTTCTGATCCTTGAGCTGCAGGGCCAGGCATTCGGCGAGTGAGCGTGCGAAAATCCCAGGCGGGTCGAATGTTTGCAGCTTGCCCAGCACACTTTCGATCAGCTCGATGGGGGCGCCTAGCCGTTCCGACAGCGGTTCGAGATCGGGCGGGATGTAGCCTGCTTCATCGACCAGATCGACGAGATACTGGCCGATGATGCGTTCGATCGGGTCGGTCACCGTGAGCGGCAGTTGCGCGCTCAGGTGCTCGCGTAGGGAAATCTGGTTGGCGACATAGTCTTCGAGATCGCTGTCGTCGCTGCCGCCGTTGTGCATGCGCTGCGTGACGTTCGCCCAACCCAGTCCTGTGACGGCGCCGCCAATCGGTTCGCCCGTGCCGGGGCCCTGGAAGACGTTGCCGAAGTCGGCGTCGAGCCCGCCGGTATGATCCTGGACCGGCTGACGCAGATCGAGCCAGCGGTCGTCATCGCCTGCGGAAGGAGGCTCGTCGGGGCGCTCCGGCGGCGGTTCGTCTGAAGATGGCTTGCTGCTTGTCTCTTCCCGCTCGAGCAGCGGATTGCGTTCGAGCTCGGCGTCCACGAACTCGGTTAATTCCATGTTCGAAAGCTGCAGAAGCCGGATGGCCTGCTGCAACTGGGGTGTCATCACCAGCTGCTGGCCTTGTCTCAGCTCCAGTTTGGCTGACAACGCCATGCGCTAACCTGCTGCTCCGAACGTCAATTCCTGCGGGCAGCTATACTCAACGCGCGTTAACGAACATATCGCCAAGGTAGACCCGCCGCACATCTTCGTTCGATATGATTTCCGAAGGTTTGCCCTGTGTCAGAACTTGACCATCGTAGATGATATATGCGCGGTCGATGAGGCTTAATGTTTCGCGAACGTTATGATCGGTGATTAGGACGCCGATGCCACGCTCCGTAAGATGACGAACAAGCTCCTGAATGTCTCCGACCGCAATCGGATCGATACCCGCAAATGGTTCGTCCAGCAACATAAAGGACGGTCTGGAGGCCAGTGCGCGGGCAATTTCGCACCTTCGGCGTTCGCCGCCCGAGAGGGCGAGGGCTGGTGATTTTCTAAGCCGCGTGATCGAAAATTCCTCAAGCAGGCTGTCGAGCTGTTCGCGCCGCGCCTTGCGATCCGGCTCGATCAGTTCGAGGACGGCCATGATGTTCTGTTCGACGGTCAGCCCGCGGAATATCGAAGCTTCCTGGGGCAGATAGCCGACACCGAGGCGCGCCCGCTGGTACATCGGCAGGCGCGTGACATTCTCGCCATCGATCGTGATGCGCCCCTCGTCGGCGGCGACGAGGCCCGTGATCATGTAGAACACCGTCGTCTTGCCGGCGCCGTTGGGACCGAGAAGTCCGACCGACTCGCCGCGTCCGACGGCGAGGTTCACGCCCTTTACCACCATCCGCTTGCGGTAGGATTTTTTAATATCGTAGGCGGTGAGCCAGCCTTCGGCGCCGATCGCGTGCGGGTCTTCTTCGGTCGGTGGCGGATGCGCGTGGCCGTTCACGCGGGCGTGACCGTTCGCGGCGCCTTGGTCGGCGGAGGCGGCCTTCGGTCTAAGGCGGATTGGAAGAGCCTTGAACACTTATCGCCTTTCCCCGCAACACACTCGCAAAATTCGGAATTGGTCTGAAGTCGGTAGACAGGTCAAGGCGACGAACGGACCTGCCAACCGTCTATTCCCTGCTTGTCTGCCTCTTCTTTGAGCTTTTCTTTAGCCTTTTTTCCAAACTGGTTGGGATAAAACACGGCGGTTGGCCTTTCGGCTTTGATGATCTGGCCGTTGCTTGAAACATCGCCCGCCGAAATCATCGATGTGGAGCTCGATTCAGTCGGCTCGTTCTTGATCGTTGCCTCACCCGTGTTCATGTCGATCAACAGCTTCGTGCCTCGGACGACGTTCTTGCCTTGCGTGAGCACGACGGCGCCGCCAAGGGTTGCCATGTTCGTCTTGACGTTGACTTCGGCCCAGTCGCCCGTCGCTTGCTGACCGTCCGTCGAGATGATCGAGACCGATTTCTTTGCGCGAATGTGTGTCAGCGAAGCGCCGCTGGCCTTCGTCTTGTCATCCGATGCCTCAAGACCAGCGCGGCCCGTATAGTAGGCTGTCATCTCCGCCGAGCGGATCGTAAATTTCCCCTGGACGGTGACGACGTCGCCCGTGAACAGCGCGGTCTTGGCGTTGTCATCAACGTCGAGCCTGTTGGATGTGACGTCGTAGGGCGCGTTCGGGTCGGTCTTGAATGCTTGTCCGAATGGTATTCCTTCCGTGGATTCATCGGAGGCCGATTGTTTGGCCGACGGCTTCGTCGCCGGCTTTACGAAGTGTGCGGTGATGCGGCCGGCCGAGGAGTCCATGGCGGCGGTGAGGTGCATCTTATTGGTGGCCCGATTGTAGACGAGGCGGCGGCCTTTCAGGATGTTGGCGCCTTGCGTGACGACGACGGGACCGGTCAGGATCATCGTCTGGTCCGCTTCGTGGTACTCGGCGCGATCACCGACCGCTTTCTTGTCGCCACCTTGCGTCAACACCACGTCGCCTTCCAGCACGGCTACGCGAGAGGCCGAATCGAACGTTGCGGTCCGGCTCGTTGCTGTTTGCCCCGACGGCTGCGTCAGGGTGACGGAATCCTGAGCGAAAATCTGCTTCACTTTTGTGCCGGCATCGGCCGGCTCTTGCGGCTTTTTCGGAGAAGCGCCGCTTTGGGGCGAGACCGAACCCTCGTAGGTGACGGTCATTTCCGGTGCCGCAAGCGTCGATCCGGCTTGGATCGCGACAACCTTGCCGGTGAACAGCGCGGTCTTCTTGTTGTCGTCAACGTCAAGACGATTTGAGGTCACGTCGACCGGCTGGCCGGGCTTGCCGAATGGCAGGGCTTTGCCATTTGCCTGATCGTCGGAGGAGGCCGTCGTTTCTTTCGGTTTGATGTGCGCTTTGACGTTGTCGACGAACGTATATTCCTTCGACTTCTGACGGATCGTCAGCTGGTTTGAGGTAATCTGGCCTTCACCCATCACGATCGTGGACGGTTGATCCGACGTGATGATGCCTTCCTTGGTTTTGATTTTGGCGTGCGTGAGGCTCGCGTTCAATCCGCCATCGCCGGTCACATGAATCGAATCATAGAGTTCGAGAATGTTCGCCTTGTTGTCGAACAAGCCCCGTTTCGCGACGAGATGTGTCTTCTGTTTCTTTACGTCGATTAGATCGCCGGTAATTCCGTCGAGGTGCACGAGATTGAGCGACTTCAAATCCTGCTGCGCCGTTTCGGCCTTGACCCAGTAGTGGCCTCCGTCGGCCTGGAAGCCTTCGTAGTGGGGGTTTTTCATCTTCAGATTTTCGGCGACGATCTGCGGAATCTGCAGGTTCGGAATCGACGGACCCATGCCGGCGTCACTCAAGACCGTAAGCCCAAAGACCCCAAGCGTCGCCAATGCGACGAGCGGGAGAGCGATCTTCAAGAGACGTACGTTTCTGGAATGGCGATGCGCGATGCGTCGGCTCACGGTGCGATCCGTGGCAAACACGATCTCTTTGTGGGACGCGCGTTTACGGCCGCCCGTCTCGACGCTGTCAGAAATGGCAGCCATTGCGGCCCATGAAAAATTTGCCCCCAAGATGTCGACTCAATGTCGGCGGCAAATGGGGAGACTTTGGGACATCGCCTGGTCCCATCGCCATATTCGCCGCTCGACGTGTCCGGCCTACCCCCAATTTGCGCTAATGCGCAAATATGTCATCGTTTTCAAAGCCGATCAGATCGAGCCGGGCGCGCGTCGGGAGGAACTCGAAAGCGATTTGGGCCAGTTCCCGACGACCGACCCTGGTCAGCATCTCATCGAGCTTTGCCTGGATGGCGTGCAGATGCAGGACATCGTTGGCCGCATAGGCCCGCTGGTTGTCCGAAAGTTCCGCAGCGGCCCAGTCGCTGCTCTGCTGCTGTTTGGAAAGCTCAATCCCCAGAAATTCGCCGACCAGATCTTTGAGTCCATGACGGTCGGTATAGGTCCGGGCGAGCTTGGACGCGATTTTCGTGCAGTAGATCGGTCCTGTCGTGACGCCCAGATAGTGTTCGAGCACGGCGATGTCGAATCGCGCGAAATGGAAGATCTTGAGCGTCTTTGGATCAGCGAGGAGGGCCTTGAGATGCGGCGCATCGTAGCTCTTGCCGTCGAACTTGACGAGATGCGCGGTGCCATCGCCGCCCGATAATTGCACCAGACACAGCCGGTCGCGGTGCGGTTTGAGCCCGAGCGTTTCGGTATCGATGGCGACGCCTTTGGGGAAGCTCAGTCCCGCCGGCAGATCACCTTTGTGCAACTTGATTTTTGGCGCGGTCATGTGCGGCTCCCCGGTCGGCAAGCGGGATTTAGGCATCAGAGCGTGACGTGCTTGGGTTTCGGCTGGCTGTCAAGCTGCGGCCGAGTCTTAAGCCCTTCAACGCCCAGATCGATTTGCCAAGCTGAGGCGGTCGCGCCCCGGCTCCAGCCACATGCAAGGCGAAGCTGAAACAGTCCAGCGATCATTCACCTTCGTCCGGGACCGGCGATGAAAATCCTCTTGATCGGGCACGGATATGTCGGTGCTTACCTGCGTCCGGTCCTCATTCGATCCGGTCTCGACGTCGTCGTCTGCGACCAAAACGTCGAGCGTTTGGCAGGCGTCGAGAATGCGATGCGCTGCCGGTATCAGGAACTGACCATCGCGGATCTCGCTGACTTCAGCGTCATTCTATGGTTCGCAGGTCATTCGAGCGTTCCGATGTCGCTTCGCGATCCGGATGGGGCGCTGGCGAACAACTGTCTCGATCTTCTACATTTTGCGCGCCGGAAGCCCATCAATGCGCGTCTGATTTACGCAAGCACGGCGAGTGTTTATTCGGTGCTTTCCGAGGGCGAGGCCGTGCCGCCGGCGCTTGACGAATCCGAGACGCGTCTCGATCCGATGAACCCCTACGATTGCTCTAAAATTTCGATCGATGCGCTTGCCCGCTGCTTCGCCAACGCGATCACGGGCTTAAGGCTTGGGACGGTCTGCGGAGCTAGTCCGCAACTTCGCGCCGAGCTTGTCTTCAATGCGATGAACCTGGCGGCGATGCGCGATGGCTATGTTCAGGTGAGCAATCGGCATTCGCACCGGAATCTGTTGTTCCTCGAAGATCTTGCTCACTATGTGCTCAAGCTGGTCGAACTCAACGCGGACCTGCCGCCTATTCTCAATACGGGCTCGCTCAATATCAGCATCGGCGAGCTTGCCGACAGGATTGCGGCCTTTCACGGTGTGCCGGTCGTCGACAAGGGCAATTCGACGACGTACTCATTCCGAATGAACTGCAATAAGATCCAGAGCCTTTGCGGCGCGGCTGCAGAGATTTCCATAGCTGAACGATGCGCCCGGTTTCGCGAGGCATACCGGCCTCTCCTCAAAGCGGCGTCATGACTGCGGCCTGCGCTCCCCAGAAAACGTGCGTCGTTTGCGATGCGACGGTCACGCCGCTGCTCGATCTCGACGTTCAGCCGCCCGCAAATCTTCTCCTGAAAGATGCGAGCGAACCGTATGAGGCCTTCCCGCTCGGACTCAGCGTCTGTCCGGCGTGTACGCACGGGCAGCTGACGCACTTCGTCGATCCGGCGCGGCTGTTCAAACATTATCTCTATGCGAGCGGCACGAGCGGCACGCTGAAAGCGTATTTTGAATGGTTCGCGGACGCGCTTGCGGCCGGGAGCCGTCGCGGCGCGCGCGTTCTGGAAATTGCATCGAACGACGGCAGTCTGCTCGCGGCGCTCGAATCTCGCGGCTTCGATGCCATCGGTGTGGATCCGGCTGAGAATCTCAATCGTATTGCGACGGAGGCAGGCCGAAAGGTACTGACCGGATTTTTCCCGGAGGTGCGTCCGGAAGGGCCGGTGGATGTCATCGTCGCGATGAACGTCGCGGCGCATACGCCGAACCCCGCTGCCTTCATGCGCGGCGTGCGCGCGTGTCTGGCTCCGGGTGGCATTGCCGTCATTCAGACGAGCCAGGCGTTGATGATCGCGAATGGCGAGTTCGATACCGTCTATCACGAGCACTATTCTTTCTTCACTGTCGCGTCCATGACGCGGCTTGCTGCCGCGTGCGACTTGCGCGTTGACGCGACGCGTCTCGTCTCGGTGCACGGAACAAGCGCGATGTTTTTCATCCGGCGCGCGGAAGACGATACTGTGTCCCTGCCGTTCGACGGCGGAGCACCGTTTGCGGTCGATTGGCCGGAGCCGTCGCCGCCGTTCCTAAAGCCATCCTTGTCAAGCGCCGATGCGCTCGCGGCTTACGCAACTTTCTCCGAAGGTGCGAAGAAGGCAATGCGATCAGCAGCGGCGCTCGTTGCCGATCATCAGGCCGCCGGGCGGCGGGTGGCGCTTGTCGGGGTTGCAGCCAAGGCGCTGACGTTCGTCCGGGCGGCGGGCATCAATCCGGACATGTACATCGACGAAGCAGCGCTCAAGGTTGGCTTGGTCGTGCCGGGCACGGGCCACAAAATCGAGCCGCTTCAGAAGGCGGCGGGCGTCTCGTCCGATACGACGTTCCTGATCGGGGCGTGGAATTTCGCGGAGGAGTTGATGCGCAAGATCCGAGCGCTCAATGGATCGGCAGAACCGAAGTTTGTCATGTATTTTCCGCAGCTCGTCGAGATCGGGTGACGCACGATGGTCCAGAGGGTGGTCATTTCGCACTTCTTCAATGAGGCTTACCTGCTGCCCTGGTGGCTGAAGCATCATCGCGAAATTTTCGATCATGGCGTTCTGATCGACTACGCATCGACGGATAACTCTGTCGAGATCTGTAAGGAACTCGTGCCGCATTGGGAAGTCGTGCCGTCCGAGAATGCATCATTCGCGGCGATCATGTGCGACTTCGAAGTGATGAAGCATGAATCGCGTTTCCCCGGTGCCTGGAAGCTGGCGCTCAACACGACGGAATTTTTTGTTGCACCGGGGTTGGAGAAGATGGAGCGGCTGCTCGTTCAGCACGACCTGACGGGCGTGCGCCTGCCAGGCGCGGTGATGGTCGATATCCACCCCAACATTGAACCCGATCCGTCGAAGCCGCTCGTCGAGCAAAAGGCATCGGGAATCTGGGAAAACGAAATCGACTTCAAGACTCTTGCCATTCCGGGGCTGACGTTTCCGACGCGCAGCCGCGTCTATCACCGTTATGCGATTGGCGCGTATACGCCGGGCCGCCACGTATCGCAGCTGCCGCGTCAGTGCAACGGCAGCCGCGACCTGGGATCGATCCGTTGGTACGGATTCAGCCCGTGGTGTAATGCCTTCAAAGCGCGAAAGCTGCAGATTTCAGATCGCCGCGATACGTTCGACGTCAAGAACGGGTTCGGGGCGCAGCATCAGGCTGACATCGCGGAGCTGGATCGGCGCTGGTCGAAACTCACGTCGCACAGCAGCGTGTTGAAAGACGCGGCGTAACAGATCATCCGATCGCAGGAAGCGTGGTCGCGGCAATGGCATTGCGCAGCATGGCGGCCTGATCGCGCTTCGCAAATATCTCGAAGGCTTTCTTTTCCATAGCTTGCCGCCGCGGTTCGTCGCCGATCAAAGCTACGCAATTCTCGACGATATCCTTGTAAGGAACTGCTACGAGGGCATCGCGAATGTCATCTTCGATTTCGGTGTCCGGGCCGCATTCGCTGACGACGGCTTTGCCGTTGGCGAGGAGATAAGACGTGCGAACGATCTCGTGGATACTATCCTCGTAGTAGTGCATGTTGAGCACGATCTTGGCGCCGGCGATGGCGGCATCGCGTTCTTCACCGTAGACGCTGAAGAGGTGTTTCACATTGAGTCCGGCCCGGCGCAGGCCCTGCAGGATCGCGGCGCGACGATCGTTGAGACTGCCGTAAAAGAGGACGTCGGTCGTTTGCGGCGCTGTCTGTCGGCGGGTCATCTCCGGCGTGTAGCCGATGCCGAAATGACTGACGTGCGGATTGCGCATCAAGGTTTTGATCTGCTCGATATTGCGCGGGCTGTAGTCCCAAACGGCCAAACGGCGGAGCAGACTCGTGTAGACCGGGCGTGCGCCGATGTTGAATCCGCGCAGCTGCTCAAGGTTTACGATGACAGTGTTATTCGGAATGCGGTCGGCGCTTTCCTGCGAGCCGATGAGATGACCGCCGAACAACAGGTTGACGCCCTCGAGGCCGACCTCGTTCTTGCGGACGTGCACGGTGATGTCGAGCGATCGAAGCGCCGTCTCGAAGGCTGACGACAGGTCGGCGAATGCCGCCGTGTGCGGATCGTTGGCCGGTTCGATGGTGATCAGATTGACGCGGCGCCAGGCGGCCGGAATCTCACCTGAGGCTTTTTGTTCATCGGCCAACGCCAGATCCGCGAGGTTCGGCATGCCGGGTATCGTGTCGTTGCGATTTGTGGCGGCGAAGCTCGAGGCTTCCGCTGCGATGCGAAGCTTGCGTTCCAATTGCGTTGAACTGGGCTCAAGGACCAGGGCCGTTCCGAAGGCCTGTGCCGCATCGTCGGGCTGTCCAAGGGCAACGAACATGTCGCCCAGCAACTCCCAATCGGCGGGCGAATTATAGCCGAGGCTGATAGCCTTGGCTTTGGCCTTGCAGGCGAACTCGACATTGTCGAGGGCAAGCATGACGGTCGCCAGGACGTCGTGTGCGTCCGCCGAAAGCGGGTTCTTCATTATCGACCGGGCGAGCAGGTCTGCCGCGGCGTTGAGCTGACCCGTTTTGGCGTTCTGCAGGCCGAGCTGCAAAAGCTCGTCGGCGGATGCATCGGCCGACGGAGCGGGAATCGATTGCGGCGGTGCGGACGTACCGGCGTCCGCGTTCTCGAATTCGCGCGTGGATTGAGCGGACGTTTCCAGAAGCGGCGGCATATCTTCCTCCGGCGGTCGAATAGGTCGGCGCCAGGCGGATTCGCGTGCTGAAAGGCGCTCCTAGATGAGGATTAGGACCGCAAACGTGCGCGAGGCTGTCACGCGGATAAGCTTCGTGTGCGTTGCAAAAAAAACGGGGAAAATTTCCGTCGCCTTGCTGCGGCCAGTGGCATCATTTCTGCGGGGTTGAAAGCAGACAGAGGTTTCCCAAATCTAGAGTCAGCGTAGACTGAAACCCGTCGCTGGACGACCGGCGTGCGAATGCTCATAGGGGACGGCCCCATCCCGATCGGAGATGGCTTATGGCGTCCGCTATGCAAATCCACTCATCACCTTCGTCCTCCTCGCTTCAGTTTGAGTGATGAAGATGCCGTGTGACTTCAGAGTGTATGGCCAGACATACCGCGAGTACTTTGTGCTCCGGAATATGAAGCCCGTCGGGCCCGAGATTGGCCGGCTGGGCGACGCCGTCTTGCACGAAGTGCTCGAAGATCAATGGGGGCGGCATTATCGC